>NZ_KV840187.1:55121-84684 GCF_001839145.1 Staphylococcus sp. HMSC62D11
TTCGTATCATTTAATAAATACCACTAAACTAAATCAACGATGTGCGTTATAAAAAATTACTAAAAGCTCCCGGCTTATTTTCTTCAAAATGATACCATTGAAACTATTTCAGAATTATTTTTAATTAGAAAACGAACCGATAATTTTAATTTTAAAGTCTAATGTTTCTAATATTGAAATCACTTTTTTTAATTCATCATTTAAACCTCTGTCAGCTTGGACAAAAAATCGATATTTTCCAAGTTCTGTTTTTAAAGGTCGTGATTCTATCCATGATAAATTAATATTAAATAATGCAAATGTATTTAATATGCTGGCTAATAGGCCGGGTTTATCGGACTGAGGTGTTATAACAAGTATGGTCTGACTGGTATACGGTTTAAAATGATTATGATTTTTGATGATTAAAAAGCGTGTTGTGTTATGCGGATAATCTTCAATATTTGATGCTAAGGCCTTAAATCCTAGTCGTTCTCCACTGCCCAGTGGTGCAATTGCTGCAGTCGTCGATGTAATTTTATCTAAACTCTGAATAGTACTATCGACATAATCGTAATTAAAACCATGTTGGTGTATAAAGTTACATGTTTGACTAATCGCTGGTGCAATCGAATAAACGGTAGAAATATCAGAAAGTGATGTATGGGGCAATGCATATAATCCAAAGTGAATGTTTATGATAATTTCCCCGTGGGCAAAAATATCTTGTTGTGCTAGTGCATCTGCAACCATATTAATCGTCCCTTCGATAGAATTTTCGATAGGAACGATTCCCATATCTTCTTTATTATTTACTACAGCTAAAATAACCTCAAGCAAGTTGGACTGTGCACACCGATCAATTGATGGCTCTGAGACGATTTGTTGGCTTGCTAAAAAAGAAAAAGTGCCCTTTGGACCTAAATAATGTAATTTCATAGTTGACCCCCATATGCGTGTTTAATGGAAAGGGCAAGATGTTGTTTTGTTCTTTTTATAATAGAAATTTGGATCTTTCATCTCATTATTAAAACCATGGTGATAGTTATCAGTTAAAGTTGGCGATAATGGCGGTGCCAGCCAGGACCACTTACCAGTCACTTGGCGTTCTGCTTGAGCTTCCTTTTGTTGAAAAAGTTCAAACTGTTTAGAAGCCGTTAAGTGATCAACAATTGAAACGCCTTGCGATTTGAATGAATGATAGACCGCATAATTCAATTCAACTAATGCCCGATCTTTGTTGAATGTATTATTTTTTAGTGTATCAAAATTGAAAGCATCTGCAACTTTTTCTAATAAATTATAGCGATAAGAATCAGTAAAATTTCGAACTGCAATTTCAGTGACCATATACCAGCCGTTAAAAGGAGCGCAGGTATATGTGATGCCACCGATAACTAAGTTCATATTTGAAATAATAGGAACGGCATACCATTTTAAATTAAGTGCTTTTAATTTAGGGTAATGCTCATGTATAATATCAACTTCTTTCACAAGTTCAGAAGGAAGTTCATGATATGTTACACGCTTCCCAGGAATTTGAAAGATTAATGGTAACACATCAAAATCTGTATGATTACCTTTCCATCCTAAGTGTTGTGCTAGACGAGTCACGTCTCGTTCTGCAGGGTCACCCATGTCATCGTATCCAGCATAGCGAATGATTTGATTGTTGAAAATTTTAGGTGGGTTTTCCGCTGAAAAAATAGTAATTGTAGGTTTTATTTTTCCGCCATTTGTTGCTAAAGATAAATGCTGATGGATTGAATTTATAAAGGACGATTCATCTTGAACATCTCTCGCATCAATAACGTTTAACGATTCCCAAAATAGTCGGCCGATACAACGATTTGAATTTCTCCATGCCATTTTGGCACCATACGTTAATTCTTCTAATGTATGTGTATAAATACCAGATTCTTCAATTTCTTGCTCTATTTGTAGTATACGAGCATTCATTTTAGTTTGTGAATATTTTAATTCTTTATACATAGTTTGGATAAATTGTATGGCTTTTTCCCTTAACATATGCTCACCTCATCACCATTATAATGGAGAGCTATTAAAAGGCCATAAAAAAGATTACATTGTCACTAATTTGTCTTTTAAAGCAGATCACATAAAGTATGTATTAAACAACTAAATTATTCTGAATGTTTGAATTATGATAAAATATATAAAAAGATCGATTGGAGAGAGTCTTGTGTATCAATATAGTGATGATAGTTTAATGTTGCATAATGATTTATATCAAATAAATATGGCAGAAAGTTATTGGCATGACGGCATACATGAGCGAATGGCAGTTTTTGATTTGTATTTTAGAAATATGCCATTTGATAGTGGTTATGCAGTATTTAATGGTTTGAAACGGGTAATTCAGTTTGTGGAAAATTTTAAATTTACAGATTCAGACATTGCTTATCTTGCATCTATAGGTTATCAGGAAGACTTTTTAGAATATTTAAAGCAATTAAGATTTACTGGCCATATTCATGCGATGCAAGAAGGAGAGCTTTGCTTTGGAAATGAACCCATGTTAAGGGTGGAAGCGCCTTTAATTCAAGCACAATTGTTGGAAACAGAATTACTGAATATCATCAATTTTCACACTTTAATTGCAACGAAAGCCAGTCGTATTCGTCAAGTAGCCCCGAACGATGTATTAATGGAATTTGGAACTAGACGTGCACAAGAATTAGATGCTGCTTTGTGGGGAGCTAGAGCTGCTTATATTGGAGGATTTAATTCAACGAGTAACGTGCGTGCGGGTAAGCTATTCGGTTTGCCAGTTTCAGGTACACATGCGCATGCGTTAGTACAAACATATGGGGATGAATATACGGCATTTAAAAAATACGCTGAACGACATAAAGATTGTGTCTTTCTTGTTGATACATTTCACACATTGAAGTCAGGTGTACCAACTGCGATTAAAGTTGCTAAAGAATTAGGAGATAAGATTAATTTTGTTGGTATACGTTTAGATTCTGGCGATATTGCTTACTTGTCTAAAGAAGCACGTCGAATGTTAGATGAAGCTGGTTTTCCTAATGCTAAGATAATTGCTTCAAACGATTTAGATGAACAGACTATTATGAGCTTGAAATCCCAAGGTGCATGTGTAGATTCTTGGGGTGTAGGTACAAAATTAATCACTGGTTATGATCAGCCAGCTTTGGGTGCGGTATATAAACTTGTTGCCGTTGAAAATAATGAAGGCCAATACGTTGATCGCATTAAATTATCTAATAATGCAGAAAAAGTAACGACACCCGGTAAGAAAAAAGTATACCGCATCATTAATAAGAAAACAGGGAAATCGGAAGGGGATTATATAACGTTAGAACACGAAAATCCTAATAATGAGAGTCGATTAAAAATGTTTCATCCGGTTCATACTTATAAGATGAAATATATTAAATCATTTGATGCTATTGATTTACACCATGTAATCTTTGAACAAGGTAAACTGGTTTATGATTTACCTTCTGAAGATGAGGCGCAAGCCTATTTAACAAAAGCATTATCTCAATTGTGGGATGAAAATAAACGTTATTTAAATCCCCAAGAGTATCCCGTTGATTTAAGTACAGCATGTTGGGAAAATAAACATAAACGTATATTTGAGGTTGCTGAGCACGTGAAAGAGATGGAGGAAGAAAATGACTAAGTTACAAGATATCATTGTTAAGGAAATGAAAGTTAAAAAAGAGATTAATGAAGCAGAAGAAATTGAAAGTATTAAGTCATTTATTAAAAATTATGTACTATCACATTCATTCATCAAAAGTTTAGTTCTTGGCATATCTGGTGGACAGGATTCAACGTTAACTGGTAAACTCGCACAGCTAGCTGTAGATGAATTAAACGCAGAAGGTCGTAAATGCGAATTTATTGCGGTTAAATTACCGTATGGTGTGCAAAAAGATGCAGTTGAAGTTGACGATGCAATCGCGTTTATTCAACCTGATAAAGTAGTGACTGTAAATATCAAGCCTGCTGTAGATCAAAGTGTTACTTCTCTACAAGAAGCGGGTATCAAGTTAACAGATTTTCAAAAAGGCAATGAAAAGGCAAGAGAGCGCATGAAAGTACAGTTTTCCATCGCATCTCATACGCAAGGCATTGTTGTTGGTACGGATCATTCTGCGGAAAATATTACCGGCTTTTTTACTAAATATGGTGATGGTGCTGCAGATATTGCGCCAATTTTCGGTTTGAATAAACGTCAAGGACGCCAACTCTTAGTCTTCTTACATGCACCCAAACATTTATATGAGAAGGTTCCTACTGCTGATTTAGAAGATGATAAACCGCAATTACCAGACGAAGAAGCGTTAGGTGTAACTTATAATGATATAGATGATTATTTAGAAGGAAAAGATGTATCTGAGGCAGCTCGTCAAACAATTGAACGTCATTATATTAGAAATGCTCATAAAAGAGAACTGGCTTATACACGATATAGCTGGCCCAAAAGTGATATGAATACTGAAAGTTAATAAAAAACTAGTGACAAAAATCAGTTTGGCTGATAAAATAATCTGGATTTGATGAATGAAAAGAGGAATTTTATGTCTGCAATTGCACAAAACCCATGGCTCATGGTATTTGCTATTTTTATTATTAATGTGTGCTATGTGACATTCCTAACCATGAGGACGATTCTAACACTAAAAGGATATCGATATGTTGCTGCAGTCGTGAGCTTTTTAGAAGTATTAGTCTATGTCGTAGGTTTAGGATTAGTAATGTCAAGTTTAGATCAAATACAAAACATTTTTGCATATGCGCTGGGCTTTTCTGTTGGAATTATCGTTGGTATGAAAATAGAAGAAAAGTTAGCGCTAGGTTATGTTGTAGTTAATGTAACCTCTGGTGAATACGAACATGATTTGCCGAATGAATTGCGAAATTTAGGCTATGGTGTGACACACTACGCAGCTTTTGGACGCGATGGCAGTCGTATGGTGATGCAAATATTAACTCCACGCAAATATGAGCTTAAATTAATGGATACCATAAAAAATCTAGATCCTAAAGCATTTATTATTGCATATGAGCCTAGAAATATACATGGTGGTTTCTGGACGAAAGGTGTACGTAAACGTAAGTTAGCAGCTTATGAACCTGAAGAATTAGAAAGTGTTGTGGATTATGAAATTCCAAGTAAATGACAATGAAACAATAACTGAATGTATACAACGCATGCGCTCTGACGGATATATACCAATACGTCGAATTGAAAAGCCTATATTTCAAGAGCTTGCTGACGGTAGCATAGAAGTATTAAAACAGGAAGTCATTTTTATAGGAAAGAAATTGAATACAGATTAGTTCTATTAAGATAAACAGTTTGGAACATCTTTATAATTTAGGCTATCAACTATATATTTGCAGTAGTTGGCTGGATTGAAAACACGCTGATACCAAGCTTTTTTCAATTCTAGTCAACCATATCGGGGCGGGAATACGAATTCATAATGAATTCTGTCCGGCTCCTTTTTTTGTGGTAAAAATGTTGATAGTAATTGTTTTCGTATTCAGATTATCATAGAATATGAAAGTAAGGAAAAACTTTATACATTTACTTGAAATTTTGATAAGCTAAGGTTGAAGTGATTAAAAAACGAACTTTTTCGTTTTATTTCGTATTATTGTACAGTTTTAATGTAAGTCATTCATCAAATTACTAGTGATAGGAGTTAAAAAAATGATAGAGCGCTATTCAAGAGAAGAAATGTCAAAGATATGGACAGATCAAAATCGTTACGAAGCATGGTTAGAAGTAGAAATTTTAGCTTGTGAAGCATGGAGTGAATTAGGATATATTCCTAAAGACGATGTTAAAAAAATTCGCCAAAATGCAAAAGTAGATGTCAATCGGGCTAAAGAAATAGAGGAACAAACACGTCATGATGTTGTTGCCTTTACAAGACAAGTTTCAGAAACACTTGGAGAAGAAAGAAAATGGGTGCATTATGGACTCACTTCAACTGATGTCGTAGATACAGCGTTAAGTTACGTCATTAAACAAGCCAATGATATCATTGAAAAAGATTTAGAAAGATTTATAACTGTTCTAGCTGAAAAAGCTCAAAAATACAAATATACCTTAATGATGGGACGTACACATGGGGTGCATGCTGAACCTACAACTTTCGGTATCAAAATGGCACTATGGTATACGGAAATGAAACGTAACTTAAAGCGCTTTAAAGAGGTGCGCAAAGAAATTGAAGTAGGGAAAATGAGCGGTGCTGTTGGTACATTTGCGAATATCCCTCCTGAAATTGAAAGCTATGTGTGTAAGCACTTAGGTATTGACGCAGCGCCAGTTTCAACACAAACATTACAACGGGATCGTCACGCATATTATATTGCAACGCTAGCGCTTATAGCAACGTCTATGGAAAAATTTGCAGTAGAGATTAGAAACTTACAAAAAACAGAAACACGTGAAGTTGAAGAAGCATTTGCCAAAGGACAAAAAGGCTCTTCTGCTATGCCACATAAACGCAATCCAATCGGATCAGAAAATATCACTGGCATATCTCGCGTAATAAGAGGCTATATTACAACTGCATATGAAAATGTACCTTTATGGCATGAACGTGATATATCACATTCTTCTGCTGAACGTATTATGTTACCTGATGTTACTATTGCATTAGATTATGCGCTTAACCGTTTTACAAATATTGTAGATAGACTAACTGTTTATGAAGATAATATGAGAAATAATATTGATAAAACATTTGGTCTTATATATTCGCAACGTGTATTATTAGCACTTATCAATAAAGGAATGGTAAGAGAAGAAGCTTATGATAAAGTACAGCCAAAAGCAATGGAATCATGGGAAACGAAAACACCGTTCCGCGAATTAATTGAACAAGATGAAACAATTACAAATGTATTATCTAAGGATGAATTAGACGAATGCTTTGATCCAAAACACCATTTAAATCAAGTGGATACAATTTTTAATCGTGCTGGTTTAGAATAACTCCTTAACTTCTTGCGTATATTTGACTACACTTTAATCATTTAGTACGTTAAAATGAGATTAAATATTGAAAATGAGTCTAGGGGTTGTTAACGATGCAAATTGAAAAATTACGTGGGAAAGCATTAGATGAATTATTTGATGCAATACTCACTCTTGAAAATAGAGAAGAGTGTTATCAATTCTTCGATGATTTATGCACCGTCAATGAAATACAGTCATTATCGCAGCGATTACAAGTAGCTAAAATGATAAAGCAGGGTTATACCTATGCAACGATAGAGCAAGAATCGGGCGCATCAACTGCAACGATTTCACGTGTAAAACGCTCATTACAATGGGGTAATGATGCATATACAATGATTCTTGACCGATTAAATATTAAGACAAAAGAATAGTGTTACAACATGGCTGGGACAATGATTTTGTCTCAGCCATGTTTGACGTAATGATAATCGAATTTATTTGGCATAATAGTTTAGAAATGAGAATAAAAAATGATATAATTTAAGGTATGTTAAAAAAGGAGATACTTGTATGTATGATTTAAAAGAATGGCGCCATGTATTTAAATTAGACCCTGCAAAAGTTATTAATGACAGCGATTTAGATGCAATTTGTATGTCCAACACAGACGCAATTATTATTGGTGGCACAGATAATGTAACAGAAGATAATGTATTGCATTTAATGAGTAGAGTACGTAGATATCCTATTCCTTTAGTGTTAGAAATTTCCAATATTGATAGCGTTATGCCAGGATTTGATTTTTATTTCGTGCCTACAGTATTAAATAGTGCAGATGTTAAATATCAAAATGGTATGTTACATAAGGCATTAAAACAATATGGACATGTTATCAATTTTGATGAACTGTTTTTAGAAGGCTATATCGTACTTAATCCAGAAAGCAAAGTAGCTGAAGTAACACAAGCGCAAACAGCTTTAAATGAAGAAGATCTCATTGCTTATGCTCAAATGGTTGATCAGCTATATCATTTACCAATCATGTATATAGAATATAGTGGTATTTATGGTGATGTAGAAAAAGTTAAGTCAGTAGCTGAAACCTTGACTAGCACGCAATTATTTTATGGTGGCGGTATATCTACGTTGTCAGAAGCACAGCAAATGGCCAATTATGCGCATACAATTGTGGTTGGAGATTTAATCTATACAGATATTAAGCAAGCATTGAAAACAGTAAAAATTAAGAAGGAGTTTCAGTAATGAATTCATTAGTTGCAAATATGAACGACGAACAAAGCGAAGCCGTGAGAACGACAGAAGGGCCACTTTTGATTATGGCTGGTGCTGGCTCAGGTAAAACAAGAGTGCTTACGCATAGAATTGCATATTTATTAAATGAAAAAGGTGTTTCGCCATATAACATACTAGCAATTACGTTTACCAATAAAGCAGCTAAAGAAATGAAGCAACGTGTTGAACAATTAGTCGGTGAAGAAGCATCAGTTATCTGGATGTCAACATTTCATTCGATGTGTGTCAAAATTTTACGTAGAGATGCTGATCGCATTGGCATCGAACGAAATTTTACTATAATAGACCCGACAGATCAAAAATCAGTCATTAAAGATGTATTAAAAAATGAAAATATTGATAGTAAAAAATTTGAACCACGTATGTTTATATCAGCAATAAGTAATTTAAAAAATGAATTAAAGACACCCGACGATGCTCAAAAAGAAGCGAATAATTATCACGAACAGATGATTGCTACTGTTTATAGTGGTTATCAACGACAATTATCTCGTAATGAAGCGCTTGATTTTGATGATTTAATTATGACTACAATCCGGTTATTTGAGCGTGTTCCAGATGCATTAGAATATTATCAAAATAAATTTCAATATATCCATGTAGATGAATATCAAGATACCAATAAAGCTCAATATACATTAGTGAAAATGTTAGCCAGTAAATTTAAAAATTTATGTGTAGTAGGTGATTCAGACCAATCAATTTATGGTTGGCGTGGCGCAGATATTCAAAATATATTATCTTTTGAAGAAGACTATCCTGAAGCTAAAAGCATCTATTTAGAACAAAATTATCGTTCAACGAAAACAATACTTAATGCAGCAAATGAAGTGATTAAAAATAATACTGAACGAAAGCCTAAAGGACTTTGGACAGCCAATACCAATGGTGAAAAAATTAAGTATTATGAGGCCATGACCGAGCGAGATGAAGCAGAATATGTCGTGCGCGAAGTCATGAAACATCAGCGCAATGGCAAAAGCTATGGCGACATTGCAATTTTATATCGTACAAATGCACAGTCACGTGTCCTAGAAGAAACATTTATGAAATCAAATATTCCTTATACTATGGTTGGTGGTCAAAAGTTCTATGACAGAAAGGAAATTAAAGATTTACTTAGTTATTTGAGAATCGTAGCAAATAGTAATGATGATATTAGTTTACAACGTATTATCAATGTTCCAAAAAGAGGTATAGGACCATCTTCTGTTGAGAAAATTCAGGCATATGCATTACAAAATAATATCAGTATGTTTGATGCATTATCAGAAGCGGACTTTATCGGACTTTCTAAAAAAGTAACACAAGGATGTATACAGTTTTATGATTTATTACAGAATTTGATTAAAGAACAAGAATTTTTAGAAATCAGTGAAATTGTAGAAGAAATATTAGAAAAAACAGGTTATCGCGCTATGTTAGAACGAGAGCAAACGATAGAATCACGCAGTCGTTTGGAAAACCTTGATGAATTTATGTCAGTGCCTAAAGACTATGAAGAAAATACGCCACTTGAAGAACAATCTTTAATTAATTTCTTAACAGATTTATCATTAGTAGCAGATATTGATGAAGCACAAATTGATGATGGCGTAACAATGATGACAATGCACTCGGCTAAAGGCCTTGAATTTCCTATTGTATTTTTGATGGGAATGGAAGAATCATTATTTCCTCATATTAGAGCGATTAAAAGCGATGATGATCATGACATGCAAGAAGAACGACGAATTTGTTATGTGGCTATAACACGTGCAGAAGAGCAGCTTTATATTACTAGAGCTACAAGTAGAATGCTGTTCGGACGCTCACAATCTAATATGCCATCCCGTTTCCTAGAAGAAATACCTGAAGATTTATTAGAATTACCAAACCAAGATAAACGTCAAACCATTGCACCTAAGTCAAAATCTATGGTAAAACGTGGCTATAGTAAACGAGTTACTTCTCCTAAGAGAGAGGTTAAGTCATCGGATTGGCATGTTGGAGATAAGGTCATACACAAAGCATGGGGCGAAGGTATGGTTAGTCATGTTAATGAGAAAAATGGCTCTGTAGAATTAGATATTATATTTAAGTCACAAGGTCCTAAACGCTTGTTAGCTCAATTTGCACCGATTGAAAAAAAGGAGGATTAAATCATGGATAATTTGCAACATCGTGTCAATGAATTACATGATTTATTAAATCAATATAGTTATGAATATTATGTTCAGGATAACCCCTCTGTTCCTGACAGCGAATATGATAAGCTTCTTCATGAATTAATCCAAATTGAAGCGGATCATCCTGAGTATAAAACGACTGATTCTCCAACGGTGCGTGTTGGCGGTGAAGCCCAATCTTCATTCGAAAAGGTTAGACATGATACACCAATGCTTAGTTTAGGTAATGCCTTTAATGAAGAGGATTTAAAGCGTTTTGATCAACGCATTCGTGATCACATAGGTGAGGTAGAATATATGTGTGAGCTGAAAATTGACGGTTTAGCAGTATCTTTAAAATATGAAAACGGAAAATTTGTGCAAGGATTGACGCGTGGAGACGGTACGACTGGAGAAGATATTACTGAAAATTTAAGAACGATCCATGCTATCCCTTTGAAATTAAAAGAGCCATTAAACTTCGAAGTACGTGGTGAAGCATATATGCCTAGAGCTTCATTTATGTCCTTAAATAAACAAAAAGAGAAAAATAACGAACAACCGTTTGCAAATCCAAGAAACGCTGCTGCAGGCTCGTTGCGGCAATTAGATTCAAAGTTGGCAGCTAAACGAAAGTTAAGTGTATTTTTATATAGTGTCAATGATTTCTCTGATTTTAATGCAACAACTCAAAGTGATGCTTTGGATGAACTGGATCGCTTAGGCTTCAAAACGAATAAAGAACGTGAGTGTGTGAGTGATATTGATGGTGTATTGGCGTACATTGAAAAATGGACTGTGAAACGTGAATCATTAGCTTATGATATTGATGGTATCGTGATTAAAGTTAATGATTTAGCACAACAAGAAGAGATGGGTTACACGCAAAAATCGCCTAGATGGGCAATTGCATATAAATTTCCTGCTGAAGAAGTAGTTACACGGCTGTTAGACATTGAATTAAGCATAGGAAGAACCGGAGTAGTAACACCTACGGCTATTCTAGAACCAGTTAAAGTGGCCGGAACCACAGTTTCACGTGCATCATTGCATAATGAAGATTTAATACATGAGCGTGATATTCGCATTGGAGATAGTGTTGTTGTGAAAAAAGCAGGAGACATTATTCCAGAAGTGGTAAAAAGTATTATCGAGCGGCGCCCCAATGATGCCGAAACGTATCATATGCCAACGCATTGTCCTAGCTGCGGACATAAGTTAGTAAGAATTGAAGGTGAAGTAGCTTTACGCTGCATCAATCCAAAATGCCAGGCTCAACTGGTTGAAGGACTTATTCATTTCGTATCTAGACAAGCTATGAATATTGATGGTTTAGGAACGAAAATCATCCAGCAACTCTATCAGCATGAATTGATTAAAGATGTTGCAGATATTTTCTATTTAACTGAAGAAGATTTATTACCCTTAGAACGCATGGGTAAAAAGAAAGTAGAGAATCTATTACAAGCTATCGACAAAGCTAAATCTAATTCTTTAGAACATTTACTTTTTGGTCTTGGTATTCGTCATTTAGGTGCCAAAGCAAGTTATGTTTTGGCTGAAAAATACGAGACGATAGAACGTTTGTTAACTGTTACCGAAGATGAACTTATAAGCATTCATGATATTGGTGACAAACTTGCGCAATCTGTCGTCACATACTTAGAAAATGAAGATATTCAATCATTGATTTCTAAATTAGCTAACAAAGATGTTAATATGACTTTTAAAGGGGTAAAGATTTCAGAATTAGCTGGTCACCCAGAGTTTCAAGATAAAACAATTGTATTAACGGGCAAACTAGAACAGATGACTCGTAAAGAAGCGGCTGATTGGCTTCAGTTACAAGGTGCAAAAGTGACCAATAGTGTAACTAAAAACACAGATTTAGTTATTGCAGGTGAAGATGCAGGGTCTAAATTAACAAAAGCACAGAAGTTTGGTACTGAAATTTGGTCAGAAAGTGACTTTATTAGCAAGCAAACGGAAATAATGGAGTAGAGGAGAACGGCGATGAAGCGGACAATAATTTTATTGATTTCAGTATTATTTATATTAGCGGCTTGTAGTAACGGTAATCAAGATGATAGAAAAGATAAATCAGCCGATCATCCAAACAGTGCGAATCAAATTGCGACTGATAAAGATGTACAGGGTGATAACTATCGTACCTTACTCCCATTTAAAGAAAGCAAAGCGCGTGGTATTTTACAGGATAATATGACGAATGGATATAATGGAGAAGATTTTGAGAGAGGGCTGTTGAATTTAAGCAAAGACGTCTTTTCAACTGACAAGTATTTATACCAAGATGGTCAATATCTATCGAAGTCTACAATTAATGCATATCTTGAGCCTAAATTTACTAAAGATGAAATTGACAAAATGAGTGAAAGCGAACAAAAGGATAAAAATGCAAATGAGAATTTAGGCCTTAATCCATCACATCATGGAGAAACAGATAAAGCTAAAATTGCTAAAAAATCTCCTGCATATTTATCGAATATACTAGAACAAGATTTTTATGGCAACAGGGATAAAAAAGGTTCAAATATTAAAGGAATGACTATTGGACTAGCAATGAATAGTGTTTATTATTACCAAAAGGAAAAAGATGGAGAAACATATAGTGAAAATTTAGATGACAAAGAAATTGAGAAACAAGGTAAATCCATGGCATCTGAAATACTATCTCGTTTACGTGCAAACGAAGACTTGAAAGATATACCGATTCATTTTGCTATCTATAAACAATCTGGTCAAGACTCTATTTCTCCGGGAAGCTTTATCGCACAAACAACTGCAGATGATGGTCAAACTACGATCAATCATTGGAAGTCCATTAATGAAAAAACAGTCTTATTGCCTTCAGATGATGCAGATAAGTTAAACGAGACATTAAACAATAACTTTAAGCAATTTAATAATAATTTACAGTCATATTTTACAAACTTTACTCAAGCAGCAGGTAAAGTGAAATTTGTAGATAAAAAACCACGTCAACTTACAGTAGATTTACCTATAGATTATTATGGGCAAGCTGAAACGATTGCAATCACTCAATATGTTACTGAACAAGCTAATAAATATTTTGATAACATCGATAGTTACGAAATACGTATTAAAGACGGTAATACTTCAAGAGCTTTAATCAGTAAATCAAAAGATGACAAAGAGCCACAAGTGCATATTTATAATAACTAGTAACTTTTTTAAAGGCGGAAGAACTTATATTAGTTCATATCCGCCTTTTGTTTATTTAAATAAGTTTAGGGAAATGAATCAAATACACCATTATTAAGTGAATAACTTTAATGGTTATTATTTCACATTGTATTAAATAAATTTAATGAGATAGGTTGGGTTTTATGGAATTAAAACATTTAAACATGGTAGTTAGAGATGTACAAAAGGCTAAAACATTTTTCGAAAAATATTTCGATATGACATGTTTTGTTAACGCGGGTAAACAGTTCGTGGCTATGCATGATGAAAATCATTTTGTCTTTAATTTGATTTATGGCGATGATTTTAAATATCCTAAAGAATTGCACATTGGTTTTCCGCAAAAAAGTATTGAAGATGTCGATGCGATGTATGAACGACTTACGAAAGATGGTTATGCTTCTGAAGAACCAACCTATACGCATAATGCTTATACATTTTACTTTATGTCTCCAGCAGAATTTACAATTGAGATATATCATGATGTTAATCAAGAGACGAAGTTAAAGATGCCTGATTATTTTAAAGAATAGGCGCCACAATTTATGGAATTATATCAACAATAGTGTTAAATTATCTAGTGAAAAACACACTCTAAAAGTTAGACTAACGTTTACCTTTTAGGGTGTGTTTAATTAAATTAAAAAATCATATGCTAAATAAATGATGCGGTATTAATTATATCGTGATATTACAATTGCATTACTCCATGCTAGATAATATTTGACTAGCAAGCCACAATGAACAACATGATGAAAAAGATGCAATTGGTGTCATTAGACACAAATAATTCAGCATATCCAAGATGAAATTGTAAGTCTTATATTATCTTTATATTTAAATATAACGCGCAAATGTTTTACATTTACTTTTCACGGATTATGGTTTTGACTTTTTCAATATCTTTATTGACAAAATCTCCAGGTTTCTGTGTTAATAAACTGACAACATAAGTTACTATAACACTAGTTAAGAATCCAGGGATAATTTCGTATATACCGAAAATTTCATTGATTGTTGCCAAAGGTTTGATCCATACAATCCAAATAATAACGACTACCGCACCAGCAATCATGCCACTTAGTGCGCCGGTACGCGTTAAGTTTCTCCAATAAAGAGAATATAACACTAAAGGACTAAACGCAGCACCGAAACCGGCCCAAGCATTTCCAACTAAATTAAGAATTGTATCATTTGGAGACCATGCGATTGCTAATGCCACAATTGCGACAATTAGTACCGATAATCTACCTACAAGAACAAACTCTCGTTGATGCTCAGCAGCATGTTTCTCCCCACGAATTAATTTATAAAAATCCTCTGTTAGTGAACTAGAAGTAACTAATAATTGAGATGAAATGGTGCTCATAATCGCCGCTAAAATTGCAGCTAATAAAAAGCCACCAACAAGTGGATGAAATAAAATTTGACTCATGACGATAAATAGTGTTTCTGGATCTTCCATTTTGATATGATTATCAGAAATAAAAGCAATACCTGTTAACCCCACACCGACAGCGCCTAATAAACCAACAGCCATCCAACTAATTCCTAGGCGACGTGCTTTAGGAAGCAATTGATGTGATTTTATTGACATAAAACGTACGATAATATGTGGTTGACCAAAGTATCCTAATCCCCAAGCAAAAAGGGAAATAATTCCTAAAGTTGTTGTTCCACGAAATAAGTCTAAATTTGTTGGTTTCATTTCAGCAACACGATTGAAAGTATCCCATCCATTAAGTTGCATCATAGCAACAATTGGTACCATGACCATTGCAATTAGCATAATAACGCCTTGGAAAAAATCAGTAATTGATACCGCTAGATATCCTCCGAAAAACGTGTAAGCAATAACAATGACGGCTACTAGAAGCAAACCGATATGATAATTTAGTCCAAAAGCACTTTCAAACAGTTTGCCACCAGAAACAAATCCGGAATGCGTGTATAATGTGAAAAATATAACGATGATTAAACCAGAGAATATTTTTAGGATGTTATTTTTATCATTTAATCTATTTTTAAAAAAATCTGGAAGTGTGATAGCGTCCCCAGCTATTTCGGTATAAACTCTAAGCCTCGGTGCAACAATAATATAATTAAGATAAGCGCCAAGTGTTAGTCCGATTGTTATCCAAATAGCAGATAATCCAGTGCTATAGACAGAACCTGGAAGTCCCATAATCATCCAGCCACTCATATCTGAAGCACCTGCGGATAATGCAGTTATGTAAGGGCCAATGTTTCGACCACCCAACATGTATTCACTAATATTATCTGTTGCTTGTCTGTAGCCATAATATCCGATAATCAGTAAAATAATAAAGTAAATGGCAATCATAATATACGTTTGCCAGTCTGTTTGCACTTGATTTTGCAATGTAGAACCCAATAATAACATATGAAGAACCCCCTTTATTTTTAGTTACATGTAATATTATACAATATGATGAATGAGATAGAGAAGATAAATTTTATGCCTTCTAAATTTTTAAGGAATATAAGTTTTTAATAAGGTATTTTAAGTATAGATTTTATATTCAGAATTTTTAAATTAATGAATACTATGCTATTAAAATTCTGGATTTTGTATATGTAACTAGGATAATGGCATAAATATCATAAATGAGTAACATTATTTTAATGCTTTTAGACATAAAAGGGATAATGATGTATTGCTGAGCTAATTCACACATTACCGAACGTTACATTTTTCAATAGTTATTTATGTTAAGAATGTACTTAAATCAATTTCTTAAATCCAGATTAATCCTAATACTAACGGTCTATATAGTTTTTTAATTTAATAGCCTTAAACCAAAGTAAGTTGGGCTGTGGCACCGAAAGCTTTATTATAAAATAAGATTTTTGTCTTGCTCCCGTGTAATGTAATAAATATTTAGATTTTTGTGTCGAAATTTGATACAATTTTATGATGAATGAGTAATAAGGAGGCTTTTAATTTAATGACAAAGGTAACACGCGAAGAAGTTGAACATATCGCTAACTTAGCAAGACTTCAAATTTCTCCTGAAGAAACTGAAGAAATGGCAACAACGCTTGAAAGTATTTTAGATTTTGCAAAACAAAATGATAGTGCAGCTACTGAAGGTGTTGAGCCAACATATCACGTTTTAGATTTACAAAATGTGTTACGTGAAGATAAAGCTCAAGAGGGTATTCCTCAAGAACTTGCATTAAAAAATGCAAAAGAAACAGAAGATGGTCAGTTTAAAGTTCCAGCCATCATGAATGAGGAGGACGCTTAAGATGAGTATTCGATATGAATCAATTGAGAATCTACAACAATTAATTAAAGATAAAAAAGTTAAACCATCAGATATTGTTAAAGATATTTATGATGCAATTGAAGAGACAGATCCAACGATTAAATCGTTTTTAACTTTAGATAAAGAAAATGCAGTTAAGAAAGCACAAGAATTAGATCATTTACAAGATAAAGACCAAATGGATGGAAAGCTCTTCGGTATACCAATGGGGATTAAAGATAATATTATTACTGAAGGTGTAGAAACAACTTGTGCTAGCAAGATGTTAGAAGGATTTGTTCCAATTTATGAATCAACAGTAATGAATAAATTAAAGCATGAAAATGCAGTATTAATCGGTAAATTAAACATGGATGAATTTGCTATGGGAGGTTCAACCGAAACGTCTTACTTCAAAAAAACGGTCAATCCCTTTGATCACACGGCCGTACCGGGTGGATCATCAGGTGGTTCTGCTGCGGCTGTAGCAGCAGGCTTAGTACCATTTAGTTTAGGTTCTGATACTGGGGGATCAATTAGACAACCAGCAGCATATTGTGGCGTAGTTGGTATGAAACCTACTTATGGTCGAGTATCTCGTTTTGGTTTAGTAGCATTCGCTTCATCATTAGATCAAATTGGACCTATTACGCGTAATGTTAAAGATAATGCCCTCGTGCTAGAAGCTATTTCAGGCGTTGATGCACACGATTCAACTAGTGCGCCTGTAGATGATGTTGATTTCACTTCAGACATTGGAAAAGATATAAAAGGTCTTAAAGTAGCGTTACCTAAAGAGTATTTAGGAGAAGGTGTCAGTGAAGATGTTAAATCATCAGTTAAAAATGCTGTAGAAACACTTAAATCATTAGGTGCTGAAGTAGAAGAAGTATCATTACCTAATACAAAATATGGTATTCCTTCATATTATGTTATCGCATCTTCAGAAGCATCAGCTAACTTGGCTCGTTTTGATGGTATCCGCTATGGTTATCACTCAAAAGAAGCGCAAACATTAGAAGAGCTATATAAAATGTCTCGTTCCGAAGGTTTTGGTGCTGAAGTAAAACGTCGTATTTTCCTTGGGACTTTTGCATTAAGTTCTGGATATTACGATGCATATTATAAAAAATCGCAAAAAGTAAGAACATTAATTAAAAATGATTTTGATAGAGTATTTGAAGATTATGATGTTATTGTGGGTCCTACTGCGCCAACAACTGCTTTCAATTTAGGTGATGAACTAGATGATCCACTAACAATGTATGCAAATGACTTATTAACGACACCGGTAAACTTAGCTGGCTTACCAGGTATTTCTGTTCCTTGTGGACAATCCAATGGACGACCAATTGGCTTACAATTTATTGGTAAACCATTTGATGAAAAGACGTTATATCGTGTTGCTTATCAATATGAAACACAATACAACCTACATGACGCATACGAAAATTTATAAGGAGTGGAAATAATGCATTTTGAAACAGTTATCGGACTTGAAGTTCACGTTGAGTTAAAAACAGATTCTAAAATGTTCTCTCCATCACCCGCACATTTTGGGGCAGAACCAAACTCAAATACCAATGTAATTGATTTAGGATATCCGGGTGTCTTACCTGTTGTTAATAAACGTGCTGTTGATTGGGCAATGCGTGCATCAATGGCTTTAAACATGGATATTGCAACAAATTCTAAATTTGATCGTAAAAACTATTTCTATCCAGATAATCCAAAAGCGTATCAAATTTCACAATTTGATGAACCAATTGGTGAACATGGATATATTGATATTGAAGTAGATGGAGAAACAAAGCGTATTGGCATTACGCGTTTACACATGGAAGAAGATGCTGGTAAATTATCACACAAAGACGGCTATTCATTAGTCGATCTTAATCGCCAAGGTACGCCATTAATTGAAATAGTTTCTGAGCCTGATATTCGCTCTCCAAAAGAAGCTTATGCGTATTTGGAAAAATTACGTTCAATTATTCAATATACAGGTGTGTCAGATTGTAAAATGGAAGAAGGTTCATTACGTTGTGACGCCAATATTTCATTACGCCCATATGGGCAAAAAGAATTCGGTACTAAAACGGAATTAAAAAACCTTAACTCATTTAACTATGTTAGAAAAGGTTTGGAATATGAAGAAAAACGTCAAGAAGAAGAATTGCTCAATGGTGGTGTCATTGGACAAGAGACACGTCGTTTTGATGAGTCTACAGGTAAAACAATATTAATGCGTGTTAAAGAAGGTTCAGATGATTATCGTTACTTCCCAGAACCGGATATCGTTCCATTGTATGTTGATGACGCATGGAAAGAACGTGTACGACAAACCATTCCTGAACTACCAGATGAACGTAAAGCAAAATATGTCAAAGAATTAGGTTTACCAGAGTATGATGCACACGTGTTAACACTTACAAAAGAAATGTCTGATTTCTTTGAAGGTGCTGTAGCACAAGGTGCAGATGTGAAGTTAACATCTAACTGGCTCATGGGTGGCGTAAATGAATATTTAAATAAAAATCAAGTTGATTTAGAAGAAACAAAGTTAACACCTGAAAACTTAGCAGGTATGATTAAACTTATTGAAGATGGCACAATGAGCAGTAAAATTGCGAAAAAAGTTTTCCCTGAATTAGCTGAAAATGGTGGAGACGCAAAACAAATCATGGAAGACAAAGGTTTAGTGCAAATTTCAGACGAAGCAACTTTATTGAAATTTGTTAATGAAGCATTAGATAATAATCCACAATCAGTTGAAGATTATAAAAATGGTAAAGGTAGAGCGATGGGCTACTTAGTTGGTCAAATTATGAAAGCTTCAAAAGGCCAAGCGAATCCACAAATTGTCAATAAGTTATTGAAACAACAATTAGATCAACGCTAATATTATTTTCACAAACATGTGAAGTAATATTCATAGATTTATGCAATAGCTATAATATGAATATGTGAAGCGGCCACCTTTATAATATAAAAAAGAGTATGAGAACGCATAATGTCTTACTAAGCATTATGCGTTCTTAATCTATTGTAAAGTTAAATAAATGAAAACTTAATATTTGGTCAATAAAGTCAATTTAAAATTAATAATATTTACGATGTTAGACATAAATACTTTTAACTCCTGAATAAATCATTTAATATAAAGTATGAGTATAAAAAGTAGAGGGATAAACTATGAGAAAACGTGCAAGAATAATTTATAATCCTACATCAGGTAAAGAATTATTTAAAAGAACGTTACCAGATGTATTAATTAAATTAGAACGTGCTGGCTATGAAACGAGCGCTTATGCTACAGAACGTGTAGGTGATGCGACACTTGAAGCTGAACGTGCGTTAGCGTGTAACTATGATATGATTATTGCTGCTGGTGGGGACGGTACATTGAATGAGGTTGTCAACGGGATTGCAGAACAACCAAACAGACCAAAGTTAGGTATTATTCCTATGGGTACGGTTAATGATTTTGGTCGAGCTTTACATTTACCAAATGATATCATGGGAGCATTAGATGTAATCATAAATGGACATACTACAAAAGTAGATATAGGGAAAATGAACAACCGCTACTTTATTAATTTAGCTGCTGGCGGAAAAATTACTCAAGTGTCATATGAAACACCAAGTAAGCTAAAATCCATAGTTGGGCCTTTTGCATATTACATTAAAGGTTTTGAAATGCTTCCGCAGATGAATGCTGTAGATATAAGAATTGAATATGATGATGAAGTCTTTCAAGGAGAAACACTGTTATTTTTGTTAGGTTTAACCAATTCAATGGCAGGATTCGAAAAACTTGTTCCTGATGCTAAGTTAGATGATGGTTATTTCACTTTAATTATTGTTGAAAAGGCTAATTTAGCAGAATTAGGGCACATTATGACACTTGCTTCACGTGGGGAACATACCAAACATCCGAAAGTTATTTATAAAAAAGCTAAATCAGTCAATATTTCTTCATTTACTGAGATGCAATTAAATGTGGATGGTGAATATGGTGGAAAATTACCAGCCAATTTTCTAAATTTAAAACGCCATATTGAAGTGTTTACACCAAAAGACATACATAATGAAGAATTGACGGCAGATCAACAAGTTAAAAGTAGTATTAATGATAATCAAACAACAACTAGGGAAACATTTAACGATAATGAAAATAATAAGGTTGAATAGTTAGTTGAAGAGGTTGAGGTCTAGTTTGTGGACATAGGGTGTAAGCCACACATCTATATTAAACGACTTAAACCTCTTTTTCATGTGGGGTGAAGATGTGGAAGAAATAAACAAAAATGACATTAGAATCGGTAACGTCATTGATTTAACACACGAAGGGCATGGCGTAGTGAAAATTGATCGTTATCCAATATTTATTCCTAATGTCTTAATAAATGAAGAAATTAAGTATAAAGTTATTAAAGTAAAGAAGAATTTTGCAATAGGTAAATTACTTGAGGTAAATAAAGCGAGTCATCATAGAGTTGACCCTCCTTGTGTTTATTATTGGAAATGTGGAGGCTGTCAATTACAGCATATGAGTTATGAAGCGCAACTTGCAATGAAGAAAGAACAAGTTGTTAATCTTTTTCATAGAAAAGGGCAATTTACTGATACAGTAATCAATGACACTATTGGAATGGATAATCCTTGGCGCTATCGAAATAAGTCGCAAGTACCAATTGGTCAAGATAAAATGAACCATAAAATTATGGGCTATTACCGTCAAAGAAGCCATGATATTATCGATATGGATAGTTGCCTTATCCAAGATAAGCAACACCAAGATATTATGAATCATGTTAAAAAATGGATAAATGAATATCATATCAGTATTTATAACGAGCGGACAAAGAAAGGCGTTTTACGACACTTGGTGATACGCACTGGGCATTATACAGATGAAATCATGGTAATCTTTGTAACGAATGGTTCTAAATTTAAACACGCCAATATGCTGGTGGAACAGTTAAAACAAGCTTTTCCGAACATTACGAGTATCAAACAAAATATTAACAATAGTCATTCCAATGTAATTATGGGTCAGCAGTCGGCGACTTTATATGGGAAAGACAAGATCGTTGATCAATTAAGTGATATTACGTTTAAAATTAGTGATCAATCATTTTATCAAATTAATTCTAGCCAAACTGAAAAGCTATATCAAAAGGCTATTGATTATGCGCAATTAGATGGGCAAGAAATTGTACTTGATACGTATTGTGGTATAGGTACAATTGGCTTATATATGGCACCTGTAGCCAAACATGTCTATGGAGTTGAAGTAGTACCCTCTGCAATTAAAGATGCGCGCCAAAATGCACTAGTTAATGATTTACACAACACTACATTTGTGTGTGGTAAAGCGGAAGACGTCATTATGGATTGGCAACGTGAGGGTATCCAACCAGATGTTGTAATGGTAGATCCGCCTAGAAAAGGGTGTGAGGCGCAATTTATTCAAACATTGCTTGATTTAAATCCTGAACGAATTGTTTATATTTCATGCAATCCATCCACACAACAGCGTGACGCACATATGTTAGCTACGCAATATGATTTAAAAGAAATTACACCCGTAGACATGTTTCCACAAACCACACATATTGAGACGGTTGCTTTATTTAAAAAGAAACAGCATAAATAGAATAATTGGTAAATACTTTGTAAAATAATAATTTTCTATTTGTGTTACTTTTTAAGTATTTGACTGGATTATTAAATTCATATTACAGTCAACTTACTTTTTTGAAAAAACCTTTTGAGCATGGAATTAAAGTTGTATACTATAGATGACTTTAATGCACAGGAGGTCGAAGTGATGCACAAAATTGATTTAACTAACGGTATATTAAAGCCATACAGATTTGTTTGTCTTCAATTGGTGGTTATCATGTTTATGATATTGCTGACATATAAATGGGCGTTTACATTTACTCAAGTGATTGAACAAAGTATATTAATTAATGTGACTTTCGGCATAATTGGATTTTTAGTTATGTTAATCGTGCATAAATTAATTCATAAAATGATGTACTTTATTTTGTCAAAAGGCGATAGAATTCACTTCGACTATAAAAAAGGTTTACTCGTCAGTCAAACTTCGGATAAATATTTGAATATTTATCAATTTACAATCACAATGATTGCTCCACTTATTATAATAACAGCTGTTTTACTTATTATTTTTAACTTCTATGCTTATTCTTCAATTATTTTTATTAGCAGCATACATATTGGATACTGTCTTATAGATTTATATTTAGTAGGCACTGCATGGAGTAATCGCTTCAAATATATTCAAAATACAAATGACGGTCTCTATATGTATTATAATCGACCTTACTATTTTAATAACCAGTGTAAATAATATAGTATCTCAGTACAATTTGTATAGTGTGCGGATTACATGTTTTAACTTTTATTCCACAGTATAATTGTATTGAGATTTTTTATAGGGAGAAATCAATTTTGGCGACAAGTGAGCAGTTTTTCAATCAAATAATGACTAACATAAATAGCACATCAGTAAAAACACGTAAAATGATGGGCGAATATTTGATATATTATGATGATGTTTTGATTGGAGGTCTATATGATAATCAACTGCTTGTAAAAATGACTACACAATCTAGAAAGATAGCAACTAATTATCCGAGTGTGCGACCTTATCCTGGAGCAAAACCAATGATAAAAGTGGATGTTAATATTACCAATGAAGCATTGTTGTCGATATTTGAAGTAATTGCGGACGATTTAAAAACAAATAAACATTAGATTCATATGTATTCATTAAATGTCATAAAGGTGGGAGTGAAATGACAGAGAGACGAATCGTGCATATCGATATGGATTTCTTTTTTGCACAAGTAGAAATGAGAGATAATCCTAAGCTACGAGGTAAACCAGTTATCGTTGGTGGCAAAGCAAGTTCCAGAGGTGTTGTATCTACAGCATCATACGAGGCGCGTAAATATGGTGTCCATTCAGCTATGCCTATGTCACAGGCACACAAGTTATGTCCAGACGGTTATTATGTACAAGGACAATATGAAAAATATAGAACGATTTCAAATGAAATCATGTCGATTTTTCGTAGTTATACTGAAGCGGTTGAGCCTATGTCCTTAGATGAAGCTTATTTAGATATTACACACTTAGTACGTCCAGATTTACCGGCATCACAAATCGCTAACTATATTCGTCGTGATATTTATGAAAAGACACATCTTACTGCCTCTGCAGGTGTTTCGTATAATAAGTTTTTAGCCAAATTAGCTAGTGGTATGAACAAGCCAAATGGAATGACTGTCATAGATTATGAAAATGTCCATAAAATATTAATGGCATTAGACATTGGAGACTTTCCAGGTGTAGGTAAAGCTTCTGAAAAAATTATGCATAAGCATGGTATTTATAATGGTCAAGACTTATACCAAAAAGATGTGTTTGAGTTAGTTCGTTTATTCGGTAAACGAGGAAGAGGTTTATACAATAAAGCTCGAGGTATTGATGATAGCCCAGTGAAATCATCACGAATTCGAAAGTCTGTTGGCACAGAAAGAACCTTTGCAACAGATGTTAATGATGATGACGAAATTTTACAGAAAATGTGGGAGTTGTCAGGAAAGACAGCTGAACGTTTAAATAAATTGCAGAAGTCAGCTAAAACAGTGACAGTTAAAATTAAAACCTTTAAATTTGAGACTTTATCTAAACAGATGAGTCTCCGAGATCCAATTCGTTCTGAAACTGACATCTATAATATCGCATATATGTTGTATGCGGAATTAAAAGATCCTGAGACGCCTATACGGTTAATTGGAGTAACTGTAGGAAATTTGGTTAAGTCGACTTATCGTAATATGACGATTTATGACTTTATTTCTAAATCATAAGATAACAATATTAAAGCGCCAGGGACACAGTTATATTTTAAGCTATGAACTAAATATTGGCAGTAGTTGACTGAATTGAAAATATGCTGATACTAAGTTTGTTTCAATTCTAGTCAGCCTTGCCGGGGCAGGACGACGAATGCATTATGAATTCTGTCCTGCTCCCCCCTGTATTTTAGTATAGTATAACGATATTAAAAAATATCTATATAGTTTAGCCTTTGTCCTTTAAATTCTTACCATAGATAGAGAGCATCGTTGCTAAATCATCATAATGTTGCAACAACCGGAAAGTAATCATGGCACAGGCTTTAGCATCATTTAAAGCATCATGATGACCATGAAAATCTAAATTGTAAAAATCCATCATGTGCTTTAAACCATATCTTGGTGCATCTATAGTTCTCTTAGCAAGTTGATATGAACAAAAATAAGTTAAATCTGGAGTTATAATACCTGCTTGTTTCAAGCTCTGATGTAACACATTCATATCAAATGCAGCATTATGTGCGACAACGGGTAAATTAGCAATAAACTGTAGCATGTATGGAAATACATAATCAAATTGTGGTGCATGTATCACATCTTCTGGATTTATACCATGTACATTAATATTTTTTTTAGAAAAGTAATCTTGTGGATTTATTAACGTATGAAAAGATTCAGTAATTTGATTATCAATTACTTTTACCATACCAACTGAACAAATACTTGTACGTTTGCCATTGGCAGTTTCAAAGTCTAGAGCTACAAAGGCATTATTAGTCAATGGCATCACAACCTTTCTACAATCATTAATATAATGATTGTAAACCAAACATTCTCAATATGCATAGTAAAGTGATTAAGTCAAAATGAATAGATGTAAAAAAAGCCTGAAAATCATTATGATTTTCAGACATAAAACGAATACTAAGATGACTTATTCTTCATTAAAATTTCGTGATGCTAGTTCTTTTTCATATAAATAAAGTGTATTACAGTCATCACCAATACGATTTAAGTAATCAATATGTGTTTCAAACATAGCTTCTTCTTCAACTTGCTCATCTAAAAACCAGTTTAAAAATGATGTTGTCGCATAATCTTTATCATTACGTGCAATCTCTGATAAATTATAAAAACGATGCGTTACATCTTGTTCTTGAGCTAAACCATCTTTAAATGTTTCTAAAATTGAATTGAATTCAATCTTTGGTGCTGGCAAAGCAGAGAATTCAGCATGCTCGCCGCGGTCATTGATATAATCATAAATTTTTTGACCATGGAATCTTTCTTCTTTCGCTTGTTGAATATAAAAGTTAGCGAATCCTTCATATGATTCTTTGTCACAATACGCTGCCATTGCCATATACGCATGAGCAGCAAAATATTCATGGTTCATTTGTTCATTTAATGCAGCTAAAAGATCTTTACTTAGCATAAACATTCACCTCATTATTTAATTAACTTAATCAACCATCACCAGTATATCAAAGCACGTTGTGTTAGTAAAAGCTTTGAGTTCAATAAGAAAAGTTATATAATCTGGTAATGATTATTTTTTGTTATCCAGCGTACGTGTTATAATTATTCGAGTGAGAGAGACGAGGAGGAAGCCAATGAGACAATGGACTGCAATCCACTTAGCAAAACTTGCTAGAACTGCAAGCAGATCAATAGGTAAAAAAGGTACAGATTTACCAGGACAAATTGCACGCAGAGTGGATCCTACAATACTACGCAAATTAGCAGCTAATGTTGATGATATTGTATTTATTAGTGGAACGAATGGAAAGACAACGACATCAAATTTAATAGGACATACATTAAAAAAGAATCATATTGATATAATTCATAATAATGAAGGTGCCAATATGGCCGCTGGAATTACATCTGCATTTATAATGCAATCAACAAAAAACACCAAAATTGCTGTTATTGAAATTGATGAAGGGTCAATTCCTCGTGTACTAAAAGAAGTGACACCTTCAATGATGGTCTTTACTAACTTTTTCCGTGACCAAATGGACCGATTTGGCGAAATAGATATTATGATTAACAATATTGCAAAGTCTATAGGTAATAAGGGCATCAAATTATTATTAAATGCGGATGATCCATTTGTAAGTCGATTAAAAATTGCAAGTGATGCTTTAGTTTATTATGGTATGGAAGCTCATGCACATGAGTTTGAACAAAGTACCATGAATGAAAGTAAATATTGCCCTAACTGTGGACGTCTATTGCAATATGATTATATTCACTATAATCAAATTGGTCACTATCATTGTGAATGTGGATTCAAACGTGAAAATCCTACATATGAAGTTTCCACTTTTGAAGCGTCACCATTTCTAAATATGACGATCAATAATTTTACTTTTAATATGAAGATTGCTGGAGATTTCAACGCATTCAATGCTATAGCAGCATATGCTGTATTAAAAGAATTAGGTCTTAATGATGCATCGATTCAAAAAGGTTTTGAAACATATACTTCAGATAATGGACGAATGCAGTACTTTTCTAAAGGAAATAAAGAAGCGATGATAAATCTTGCTAAAAATCCTGCTGGTATGAATGCAAGTTTATCAGTTGGGGAACAGTTAGAAGGTAAAAAAGTGTATGTTATTAGCTTAAATGATAACGCAGCAGATGGTCGTGATACATCGTGGATTTACGATGCTGACTTTGAAAAGTTAACAAAACAAGATATTGAAGCCATAATCGTTACAGGTACTCGTGCTGAAGAACTTCAATTGCGTTTGAAACTTGCTGAAGTAAATGTACCTGTTATTGTTGAAAACGACATTTACAAAGCAACTGCTAAAACAATGGACTATACATCGTTTACGGTCGCTATTCCTAACTATACTTCTTTAACACCAATGTTAGAGCAATTAAATCGCTCTTTTGAAGGAGGACAGTCGTAAATGAATGAACTGACGGTATATCATTTTATGTCTGATAAATTAAATTTATACAGTGACATTGGTAATATTATTGCGTTAAAACAACGTGCTAAAAAGAGAAATATCAAACTTAATGTTAAAGAAATTAATGAAACAGATGGTGTAACATTTGATGATTGCGATATTTTTTTCATTGGTGGTGGTAGTGATAGAGAGCAAGCGCTCGCCACTAAAGAACTTAGTAAGATTAAGATGCCACTTAAAGAAGCGATAGAAGATGGTATGCCTGGTCTTACTATCTGCGGCGGGTACCAATTTTTAGGCACGAAATATATTACACCAGATGGCACAGAACTTGAAGGATTAGGTGTACTTGACTTTTATACAGAGTCTCAAACAGATCGTTTAACAGGTGACATTGTTATTGAAAGTGATACATTTGGAACAATAGTTGGCTTTGAAAACCATGGTGGTAGAACTTATCATAATTTTGGTACGCTTGGTCATGTAACACATGGCTACGGGAATAATGACACAGATCGCAAAGAAGGAATTCACTATAAGAATTTATTAGGTTCTTATTTACATGGTCCTGTATTACCGAAAAATCACGAAATGACAGATTATTTGCTTGAAAAAGCATGTGAACGAAAAGGAATTCCATTTGAGCCTAAAGAATTAGATAATACTGAAGAAGAAGCCGCGAAAAAAGTATTGATTGATCGTGCTAAAAACAATAAAAAGTAAAGATTTAAAGGGTAACGTGTTGAGAGTTAGATTAATGACTAAATTAGTTGATAATCTAACTCTTTTTTAATTCAGACACTTAGGATGCTTAACCGTCTTTAAAATGAAGATGAAGGACAGTAAAGTGCTAGAAAGAGGGAGATGAGAAAAATAGATTAGACTTTCATCCAATGTTGATATACTAAAAGTGTGTGAGTGAACTTTAATTTTAAAAGTATATAGGAGTGAGAAAATGAAGGTTTTCAAAATGATGGGTTTAACGCTTGCTGCATCATCGATGGCTTTTTCACTTTCGCAAGTTGCACACGCTGAACAAATGGTTAATGGGGACAATCATGCGTCAAGTTACAACAATCAAGTAACTCAAGATCAAGGCGAGTTTGTACATAATGGTAATGCAGGTGAAAATGCTTCTTATCTTACTAGTGAAAATTTTATTAACGCATTAGATAGTGGACAGTTGAACTTTAACGGCTACAAGATTGATCAGGACAAGGAAGATAATATAGAGTACAAACAGGTGTATGATCAAGAAGTTAGAGCAACAAGTGATGATACTGCTACAAGTATTCGATTTAAAGTAACGGATCAATCAGTGTCTTTAAACCAAATGAAAGATGCTTATCCTAGTGATAAATTGAATCGTATACCTCACACTAATTCAGACACTAATCATCCCGATGATGGTGTATATGTATATCATGGAGATCAAATTAAATTACAATTCAAAATAGAAAATGACTATGTCACTTCAGTGACGATTGGTCAAGGTGAAACAGAATAAATTCTATATTTTAAAAAACACCTCGAAAAGGTTCATTGTGAGTGAATCTTTTTGAGGTATTTGTATTTTATATGGTTTATTTAGCAAAATGAAAATCTAAAATTTTATAAATATGTAATATCACATAAATAAGATGACTTTTCATTTGAATTTGATTACATTTTCTATTTTATTGATAGATTACTTTTCACAAGAAAAATGGAGCGGGACAGAAATCATTATGAATTCGTGGTCCCACTCCGTCAAAGTTGACTAGGATTGAAACAAGCTTAGTATGAGCATATTTTCAATCCAGTCAACTACTGCCAATAT
>NZ_KV840187.1:84784-113484 GCF_001839145.1 Staphylococcus sp. HMSC62D11
CAGTCAACTACTGCCAATATTTAGTTCATAGCCTGAAACATAATGATGTCCCAAAACTGATTATTTTAATCTTTTATATATTTATTGGAAAATATATAAATATAACTACATAGTATCATCAGAATAGCATTTTATCGCTACCATATGTTTCACCTAAAGCTTGTTGAGCTAAAACGTTAAGGTAGTTCCATGGTCTATCATAGTCCGGTTGGAAGAAAAAGTCTTGTACGGCCAAATCTTCTAAAGTATAGTTAGCAGAAATAGCCACAGAAATTGTATTGATAGATTCGATTACATTTTCTTTTGACATGATTTGACCACCTAAAATTTTATGACTGTCTTTATCATAAATCATTTTCATGTGTACTTTTGTTTGGTCTTGCATAAATTTAGGTCTTATTAGTTCTTCAATATAAGTTTGACCTAAATTACCATCATATTGATCACTTTCTGAACCGTGAACACCAGTTTGTCCGAAGTGATAATCAAACAGTGCTAATCCTGAAGTTCCTGATACTCTTGGCATAGTTGCATCTTTACCCGCCATATTTTTAGCTGCAGTAATACCTTGACGACGTGAATTAGTTGCAAGAGCTAAATAGCGATCTTCTTTAATTGGAGCAAAAGGTATCAAAGTAGCGTCTCCTCCTGCATATACATCTTGGGCAGACGTTTCTTGCTTATGGTTTATGTTAATAATACCTTTTTTACCTAAATCAATTTTACCTTTCAACCAATCTGTGGCAGGTTCAACACCTACAGCAAATAGCACAGTATCAGCCTCGAATTCATCTTTATCAGTAACAACTTTTGTTACATCACCTTGATCATTACCTTCAAGAGATTTAACTGTTTGACCCCCATAAAATGTAAGATGGTGGTCTTTAGCATGTGTTTCTAATATATCAGTGAACTCTTTATCTAAATAGGTAGATAAGAGGCGATCAGTAATATCAATCATTTTTGTCTCAATGCCTGCTTTAGCAAACGCTTCGGCAGCTTCAATTCCAATATAGCCTCCACCTACAACAATGGCTTTTTTCGCTTTTGGCATGCGTGCTTTAATTGCATCTGCCCATTCACGTCCTCGCATAAAGTATACGTGATTATACTTATCTATACCATCAACTGGAGGCGTTACAGGTTGACCACCTGGACTTAAGAATAATTTATCATAACTAACCGTTGATGATTGGCCATCGTGTTCAACTGTTATTGTTTTTTTATTCGTATCTAAATCAGTGACAGTATGTTTCGTGTGAATTTTGACACCTTGAGCTTTATAAGATTCTACAGATGCGTAATGTAATGAATCTAATGATGGAGAAATATCTTCTAAATAACTTTGAATACCACATGATAAGAAGGATGGTTTATCGGCACTTTCATATACTTCAATATCAGCATTTTCATCTTCTTTTAATAGTGTCTCAATTACTTCATAACCTGCATGTGAAGTTCCAACTATAATGTATTTCATTTTAAATGCCTCCTAAAAAATGACTTAAAAACAGTACAGTTGTTATGTACCACTTTTAAGTCATTTTATTCAATAATGAAACTAAAATTTAAATTGTAATAAAACTGTCACTTAAGCATTCGATTGTAAAGTGCTATGAATAAAGGTTATCTACCGTTTTATAAATCATTAAGATTTCATAGATGACATGACTCTTTATCTGATTTACATCAAATTCTTCAAGAAGCTTAACTGACGATTTTAATGTTGAAGCCGCCTTAGGTTCTTTGTTGAAACAGTCATTACATTGAATATTTTTAATACTATTGCTGATTTTAATAATCGCAAGTTTTTCTTCATTTGAAAATACAATACGTGTATGTTTAGGTAAATATATAATATTTGATAAATGTGTAATTAATAATCGGTTAATATGTGCACGATTCGTTAAGTCTTTTAAATGCAAGCATTCTTCATTTTTATGATGATAGCGTAATTCATCTCTTTGATAGCCTATTAAAGTCTCAATCTTAGAATATAAACCTATTAAATTTGAAAGCTTATCGTTACTAGTGTTAGATTGATATTTAGCTAATAAAAGTTCATGTATACGACTTGAAAATAATTCAAACGTTTTAGTTTCAGAAATAGCGATATTATCTTCTATTTGTTGGAAATATTTAGGCGGCAAAATAATAAAATTGACGAAACCAGCTGTCAAAAGGCCTATAACCGCTGTCAATAATCTAGAGAAGAAGTTGAATATGTATGCTTCATGTATACCAGGAATCATTGCTACAGAGGTTAATACTGCAACGGTTGTTCCCACTTGTAAATTTAATTTAGTACATAATAAAATCGTAAATGTTGCACTTAGTGCGTAAGAAAATGGAGATTGATCACCGAATATAAATGTAAAAACTACGGCTAAAAGTGCACCTATGACTGTAGCAGGCAGGCGTCGATACCCTTTTTTTAATGAGGCTTTCGCAGTAGGTTCGATTGTAACGATTGCTGTTAATATTGCAAAAATAGGTGTCAAATTTAATAACATACAAAAAACTGTAGTAAAAAATGTCGCAACACCTGTTTTGATAGTACGTGCTCCAATTATATTTTTATACCATTTATTCATTTGAAACTCTGACCTTTCGAAAGACTTTAAGATAATTAAGGTCTAGGCTCAGTGGGAACTTAAATTAAGTTAAAAAATCCCACTCGCAATTTCTTTAAATTGACTAAATTCTAAGCGCTAGTCTCAATTTCTATCAGTGTGATACTTAAACTTCTATTATGTAGAAATTAATGTTCTCAATTAGTATATCAAAAAATTTTTGGTATAATAAGATATAATATCATTAAAAAAGGAACGGGATAATATGATTGTTAAAACAGAAGAAGAATTACAAGCCTTAAAAGAGATAGGATATATCTGCGCTAAAGTAAGAGATACTATGCAAGAGGCTACTAAACCTGGAATTACAACAAAAGAATTAGATAATATTGCTAAAGAATTATTTGAAGAGTACGGTGCTATTTCTGCACCCATACACGATGAAAATTTTCCTGGACAAACATGTATTAGTGTAAATGAAGAAGTTGCCCATGGTATTCCAGGTAAGCGTATTATCCGCGAAGGTGATTTAGTAAATATTGATGTATCTGCATTGAAAAATGGTTACTACGCAGATACAGGTATATCATTTGTAGTGGGAGAAGCGGACAATCCTATGAAACAAAAGGTATGTGATGTTGCTATTATGGCGTTTGAAAATGCGATGAAAAAGGTTAAGCCAGGCACTAAATTAAGCAATATTGGTAAAGCTGTACATGCTACTGCCCGTAAAAATGATTTAACAGTAATTAAGAATTTAACTGGGCATGGAGTAGGTCTATCATTGCATGAAGCGCCAAATCATGTTATGAATTACTATGATCCAAAAGATAAAACACTTCTTAAAGAAGGTGTCGTTATTGCAGTGGAACCATTTATTTCTTCAAATGCTACATTTGTCACAGAAGGAAAAAATGAATGGGCATTTGAAACAAGCGATAAAAGTTTTGTAGCTCAAATTGAACATACTGTCATAGTGACAAAAGATGGGCCATTGTTAACGACTAAAATTGATAAGTAAGATGTAAAGTATTACATAAAATTAATCTTATACGGCTAAAGTATGATATTAAAATGGTTCCGAAGCCTATTATTTGGGCTTCGGATTTATTTTACAATAGAACTAATCGATAACGAGGTGGTTCTATGACATATATGGATATATACTTACAAAAATTTTTAAAAGATATTGTTAAAGAAAGTATCGACGAATATAAACTTATTTTAGATACAAAATTAAAAAATATAGAAGACTATATTGCATACTTAAATGAAAAAAGAGCACATTTATTAAAGTTAATTGACAGCTTGACATCAACGTTAGAAAATAAATATATTGATATATTGCATGTTTGTAATATTCGGTGTGCAGAAGAAATTAATGATGGTGAAATTCAAGCGATTAAAGCACGATTGGATCAATTTGAAGCTTATTGTGCTAAAATTGAGGCCGATTTAACACAACAATCTAAAGAACGCATTATTACTGAAAAAGAATGTCATCTCGTGCAACAAATTTGTCATGTTGCTTAAATTGAGTTGTTCAGGAGGCGAACCATGACACGTAAATATATATCAACCGAGTTATTAATTATTTTTACAGCTTTAATGATTATAGCCAATTTTTATTATATATTTTTCGAAAAAATTGGCTTTCTTTTCGTTTTACTTTTAGGCTGTATTTTAGTGTATGTAGGCTACCTTTATTTTCACAAAGTAAGAGGGCTATTAGCATTTTGGATTGGAGCATTATTAATAGCGTTTACTTTATTATCTAATAAATATACAATAATTATATTGTTTATTTTCTTAGTGATATTGATTATTCGGTATTTAGTTTTTAAATTTAAACCATTATCAATTGTTGCTTCAGAGCAAGAAGTGACTTCACCACAGTTTATTAAACAAAAATGGTTTGGTGAACAACGTACACCTGTTTATGTTTATAAATGGGAAGATGTGCAAATTCAACATGGAGTTGGCGATGTTCATATTGATTTGACAAAAGCAGCCAATATTAAAGAAAATAATACGATTGTCGTGCGTCATTTATTAGGAAAAGTACAACTGATTGTTCCACTGAACTATAATGTCAATTTACACATGACAGCGTTTTACGGTAATGCCTATATGAATCAACAATCTTATAAAGTAGAAAATAATCACGTCCAAATTGAAGAAAAACTAAAAGAAGAGAACTATAATGTAAATATATATGTTTCAACTTTTATTGGTGACGTTGAGGTGATTTATCGATGAACCACTATATTCGAGCAATCGGCTCAATGTTGATACTAGTGTATAGCTTAATGATTGCTTTTCTGTTTATTGATAAAGTATTCGTTAATATCATTTACTTTCAAGGCATGTTTTATACACAAATATTTGGAATACCAGTATTCCTTTTCTTAAATTTGGTTATTATTTTATTATGTATTATTGTGGGCTCTATATTAGCTTTTAAAATCAATCAACAAAATGATTGGATCAAAACACAAGTAGAGCATGCAATAGAAGGGGAAACAGTTGGTATAAATGATCAAAATATAGAATTGTATAATGAAACAATTGATTTATATCATACATTAGTTCCCTTAAATCAAGAGTTACACCGATTAAGAATGAAAACACAAAACTTAACAAATGAAAATTATAATTTAAATGATGTAAAAGTGAAAAAAATAATTGAAGACGAACGTCAACGTCTAGCTCGAGAATTACATGATTCAGTGAGCCAGCAATTATTTGCAGCCAGTATGATGTTATCTGCAATTAAAGAAACAGAGCTAGAACCACCTTTAGATCAACAAATTCCAGTTTTAGAAAAAATGGTGCAAGATTCACAACTTGAAATGAGAGCACTCTTATTACATCTAAGACCAATTGGTTTAAAGGACAAGTCGTTGGGTGAAGGTATTAAAGATTTAGTCATCGATTTACAGAAAAAAGTACCGATGAAAGTGGTTCACGATATTGAAGAATTTAAAGTGCCTAAAGGTTTAGAAGATCATTTGTTTAGAATTACTCAAGAAGCCATCTCTAATACTTTAAGACATTCAAAAGGAACTAAAGTTACTGTAGAATTATTTAATAAAGCAGATTATTTATTATTAAGAATACAAGATAATGGCATTGGATTTAATGTTGATGATAAAGTCGAACAAAGTTATGGCTTGAAAAATATGCGCGAACGTGCGTTAGAAATAGGTGCAACATTTCATATTGTATCATTGCCTGATTCTGGAACAAGAATAGAGGTTAAAGCACCGTTAAACAAGGAGGATTCACATGACAATTAAAGTACTATTTGTAGATGACCATGAAATGGTAAGAATAGGAATTTCTAGTTATTTATCTACTCAGCCAGACCTTGAAGTTGTAGGTGAAGGTGCTTCTGGTAAAGAGGCAATAGCTAAAGCACAAGAATTAAAGCCAGATTTAATCTTGATGGATTTATTAATGGAAGACATGGATGGCGTCGAAGCGACAACACAAATCAAGAAAGAGATGCCTCATATTAAAGTTGTAATGCTGACTAGCTTTATTGAGGATAAAGAAGTATATAGAGCGTTAGACGCTGGTGTTGACAGCTATATTTTAAAAACAACAAGCGCTAAAGATATCGCTGAAGCAGTGCGCAAAACATATCATGGAGAATCTGTATTTGAACCGGAAGTTCTGGTAAAAATGCGAAATAGAATGAAAAAACGTGCAGAGCTATATGAAATGTTAACAGAACGAGAAATGGAAATTTTACTGTTAATTGCTAAAGGATATTCTAATCAAGAAATCGCAAGCGCATCACACATTACTATTAAAACAGTTAAAACACATGTGAGTAATATTTTAAGCAAATTAGAAGTACAAGACCGTACACAAGCAGTAATCTATGCATTTCAGCATAATCTTATTCAATAAGCAGTGAAAACGATAGGCAAAGTTAGATGATATATTCGATATTTCTAAATATTGATAAACATAGAGATATAGAATTACAATAGCGTCAATTAAAGAAGCCGAATTATGCTTTTAACAACATAATTCGGCTTCTTTAGATTACTAGCTAAATAGCTTACGTTAAATGAAATAATTAATTTTTTGAATTTTTATCATTAGAAGTAAATTTATCGATAATAACATCTTTAATCGATTCCTTATCTTCATCTTCTAACGCTTCAGCATTTTTATCTACTTCATAATTTGTTTCTTTGGCTGTTGAAGTCTCGTCATTGTATTCGTAAGTCGTATTTTCATTATAATGATTCTGATTGTTATCGTCATGTTCCAATGCAGCTTCTTCAGGTGTTTTACCTTTAATTACATGACGCTGATGAATAATAGCATTGATTTCTGCGCCAATGATGATGATAAAGCATGTGATGTATAACCAAAGAAGTAAAATGATAATACCTGCTAAGCTGCCGTATGTTTTTGAATAATTGCCAAAGTTAGATAAATACCAACCGAAACCAAATGAACCTAATAACCAAATAATTGAAGTGAATAGTGCCCCTGGGAAAACAGATTTTATTTTTGTTTTAACATTTGGCGCTACTGAATATAATGTTATAAACAGCAATAATATGATAATAAAAGGTAAAATTACGCGAATTAAATCAAAAATCCATGCTACTTGCTTATCTAAGCCAATAGCTCCAAATAAATGGTCTTTAATAAATGTACCAAAAGTAGGTAATGTCAGTGCTACAGCTAATACAAGACCCATAACAACTGTAAAGACAACACTTAATAATTTAAGAACAATTGGATTACGTCCATCTTCAACATCATAAGCCACATTAAATGAATTCATAATGGCGGTCATTCCGTTAGATGCTGACCAAATTGTCAATATTAAACCTACTGATAAAATACTACCACTGGCATTTTTTGTAATATCATTGAAAATTTTTGATACGACACTTGCAGTTTCTGCAGGTGCATTTTGACTAACCATATCTTTAACCTGTTGAGGGTCAATTTGAAATAATGGTAGTAAAGTTAATAAAAAGATAAGCATTGGGAATAGTGCCAATACAAAATGATATGTCATCTGTGCTGCTAAGCCAGAAGCATCATCTTTACCTATACGATAGATAAGATAAGAAATAAAATTTGGTTTTTTAGTATATTTTGCAGGTTTATTAAGTCTTGAAACAAATAATACTTGATTGCTTTTTTTAGGGTCTTTCGATTGGAATTCTTGTGGTTCTACGTATGTACGATCAACATTAATTTTATCGCTTTTATGTTCATGCTTATCTTGCATCTCTTTAATTGAATTAAGATAGTTTGAACTCGATTTCTCTTTTTTTGCCATGACAAACTCCTTTTTGTAAAGACGTTAATTATAATTATAAATAAGAGAGCGGGACAAAAGTCATCTCGACTTTGATTTCCCGCCCCTTTAAGTCTTCAATTAGTGTAAGATATATGGCACAAATTTCATTGTAGTTGTCTAATGTGACCATGCAAATTCTATCATCAAGTTAAAAACACATCAGTCACATAGAAAGCCAATTATTACTTACCAAGACGTTTATTTTTGCGATCTACAAGGGTATCTTTAGCATCCATAATTGATTTTTCTAATTCAGGATTATTACGACGAATCTCATCAATTGTGTCTTTCCAATATAATATTTCATCTTTAATAGTATTAAACTTAGAAGGTTTGCGTGAACGATTACCTTCTTTTAAATCTTTGATTGATTGAGCTAATGATTGACGTGTTGATTTGTCAGCTAGTGTTGCAGCACCACCAACGATAGCGCCAATTAAAATACCAGGAATAAATTTGTTTTCCATTAGGAATTACCTCTCTTTCAAGTTTGCATCTTTAATGATGTAGTTAATTAAATTATCACAAGATGATTGTACCATGTCATACACGCCTTCGAAATTATTTGTATAATATGGATCAGGTACATCTGTCTCTTTCATGTTACTAAAATCTAATAGTTTGAACAATTGTCCTTTGATATTTGGGTTGATTTGTTTAATATTATCAACATTACTCTGATCCATCGCAATAATATAATCAAAGTCATCATGAGGTTCAAATAATTCACTAATCATACCATCAAATGGAATATGATGTTGTGTCAAAATCTTTTGTGTCCCTTCATGTGGGGGCTCACCAAGATTCCATTTTCCAGTACCTCTAGAATGAACTGTGATACCAGATATGTCTCTATCTTTTAACCGTTGTCTCATGATTGCTTCAGCCATAGGTGACCGACAAATATTTCCGAGACATACAAATGCTACCTCTATCATTTGAATTCCTCCAAGCATATTCTCTATATGCCCATTTTATCGGTAATTGAAACAATAAAAAAGTATAAATTGGCTAATTCCTATAAAAGTTTTTGAAAATGTGATATTTTAAAAGAATATTAATCATAAAGAGGTGAGTGAAGTGTCGAAGCCAAATGAGGTTATGATTGAAGAAATAAGAAATAAACTCAATATAGTGAACCCTGCATTAATTAATCCTGAAAAATTTAAAAATGCAAATCAAGATGATATAGCAGATATGCATCGCTTTGTAATGTCGAAAGACACATTTTCACCGAGCGAAGTTACAGCTATTGCAGATGAATTAGGTAATTTACGTCATAACTAGGAGGAATACAACGTGAGTAATTATCAACAAAAATTACGACAATATGCCCAATTAATAGTAAAAGTTGGTATGAATATTCAACCACAACAACCCGTTTTTATTCGCTCATCAGTTGAAGCGTTAGAGTTAACACATTTGATAGTTGAAGAAGCATATTTATTAGGTGCATCAGATGTGCGAGTTGTATACACAGATCCAACATTAACCAGACTTAAATTTGAGCATGAGTCTGTAGATTATTTTAAAAATACAGAATTAAAAGCTTATGATGTGGACGAAAGAATGGATTATGTACAACGCGGAGCAGCAAATCTAGCCTTACTTTCGGGAGACCCAGATTTGTTAAATGGGATTGACTCTGACAAATTAAAAGCAAACCAAATAGAATATAGTAAAGCGTTTAAAGGTTACATGGAAGCAAGCCAAAAAAATCAATTTCCATGGGTGGTAGCAGCATTTCCTTCTAAAGCATGGGCGCATCGCGTATATCCAGATTTAAGCATAGAAGAGGCCTACAACAAATTTATTGATGAAGTCTTTGATATTGTTCGCATAGACGGCAATGATCCTATTAAAAATTGGCAGGAACATGTGAAAAATTTAAGTGTTCATGCAGATAAATTACAGCGTAAACAATACAAAGCGTTACACTATATTTCTAAAGGTACAGACCTAGAAGTCGGGCTTCCAAATGGACATATTTGGGAAGATGCTACCAGCTATGTGAATGGTAATGGGCAAGCTTTTATAGCCAATATACCTACGGAAGAGGTGTTTACAGCACCTGATCGTAATAGAGTGAATGGCCATGTTACTAATAAATTACCGTTGAGCTATAATGGTACGATTATTGATAACTTTACTTTAACATTTAAAGAAGGCGTCATTGTAGATATAAAAGCTGAACAAGGTGAGGACGTACTCCGCGACTTAATAAATACCGATGAAGGATCAAAACGACTAGGGGAAGTAGCATTAGTTCCAGATGATTCTCCAATTTCTAATCGCAATACGATTTTCTATAATACATTATTTGACGAGAATGCTTCTTGTCATTTAGCGATTGGTTCGGCGTATGCATTTAATCTTAAGGGTGGTACGGAAATGTCTACAGATGAACAAATAGCGCATGGCTTAAACGATTCTAACGTCCATGTTGACTTTATGATTGGAAGTTCTGATTTAACCATTTATGGTATTTTAGAAGACGGTAGTAAAGAGCTGGTCTTTAAAAATGGTAATTGGGCATAGTCTACTTATTAAATACAAAAGGGGATTGTTAGCATGAGTGAACAACCAGAAAGAAAATCAATGTCTGAATCAAAAAGCGTTAACTCAAAACAAGTCTTTCCGCAAGACACAAATCATTTACATACGCTTTTTGGTGGATCATTGATGGCAAATATTGATGAAATAGCAGCTATAACGGCAATGAAACACAGTCATGCACAAGTAGTCACTGCTTCGACAGATTCTGTTGACTTTTTACGCCCAATTAAAACGGGTGATATTACTTCATACGAAGCAATGGTAACCTATGCTGGGCACAGTTCTATGGAGGTTTGTGTGCAAATTATTATTGATGATGTATTGCATAATGAACGTCATTTAGCAGCGTTAAGTTTTCTTACGTTTGTTGCCTTAGATGACAATGGGAAGCCGATTAAAGTGCCGCAAGTCTATCCTGAAACACGTGTTGAAAAATGGTTTCATGAAACAGCACCACAACGCGTAAAACGTCGCAAAGATCGACGAGAGGAAAGTAAAAGAACGATTAACTTTTTATCTGACGTACAAAATATTGAAGAGTAAATAACAGTTTGGGTCATCAATATATCAAATTAAAATTGAAACACCAAAGGCATTCAAAGCAAGTTGGGATGGCTAAAGTTGTTTCCTAAGTAGGCGAGTCAATCGTAGAAAGTATTGCATACAGAGAAGAGTTTGGGACATAAGTATGTTTTGGTCTATGAACTATATGTATTGGCAGTAGCAGACTGGATTGAAAATACGCTTATACCAATCTTTATTCAATCCTAGTCAACCTTGCCGGGGCGGGACTACGAATTCATCATGAATTCTGACCCGCCCCCTAATTTTTCCACAAAAGTTATTCCAGGCTTTTGTATATTTTAGCTATAAATATTTTGACTGTGCATAGCAATTTCATTTTTTCTAAAATCAGTATTTGGATAATACATATTTTTCACTAAAACATTAGGCCCTAAACAGTTAAAAGCTTCACAATGACAATTTAAAGATTTTGCTAATTCACTGTCTAACCATTTATCAAAGACATCTACTAACTTATCATTTTTAATATTAGATATTGTACCATTTTCATCACCAAAGTCTGTCACGATGACATTGCCAGTAAAAACATTGACATTTAAACGACTTCGACCATCAGGATCATTTCGCATAGTTACGTTTTTAGCATTTCGTAATCGGTCGAGAAGTAGTTGATCATCTTCGTCATTGATACAAGGATAAATTGGCAAAGTACCAAATAACATCCATACATCATCATGACGGATATCTAATAAATAATTGATAGCTTGTTTCATTTCTGCTAAAGATAACACATTTAGTTGACTAGCAAAGTCGGAAGGATACATTGGATGAACTTCATGACGTTGACATTTCATTTCCGTCACGATTTCATTATGTATTTTATTTAAATACGGCAATGTACTTTGATTTAACATTGTCTCTGCCGAAACAAACATACCTTGTTCAGACAGTGTACGAGCATTGTCAAGCATCTGCTCATAAAGTTTTAACTTTGCTTTTAAAGGTGGTTGTTTTACCATTGCACCAAAGCCGACATCTGTAAATTCCTGAATTGTTCCCCAGTTGTGAGAAATGTGCATGACATCAATGTATTCGGCAACTTCTAAGTAACGGTCTTGTGGCAAAGTTAAATTTGAATTCATTTGAGTATAGATGCCACGATCATATGCATATTTGAGTAATGGCTTTACTACATTTTTAATTGATTTTTTAGAAAACATAGGTTCGCCGCCTGTGATGGACATAGTGCGAAGATGAGGGATTTCATCTAAACGGCGATAAATCAAATCCATCGGCAATGATTCGGGATCTTTCGTTTGTAATGTATAACCTACAGCGCAATGGCTACATCGCATATTGCATAGATTTGTTGTTGTAAATTCAATATTACTAAGCGCTAAGTGGCCATATGATTCAATATCGTTATAAGTTTCCCAGGGATCATTTTGGATTGAAATAGGTTGTTTATTTGTTGTTATCATGACTATTACTCCTAAAGTGAATTCTTTACTATGTGCTTGAAAGTACAGTAAACATTATTAAGATTATATCGCTTTTTGTCAAATTCTGTTAGGATAATAATATCATTATTAAAACAATTTAAAGGAGATTTCATGACAAATGAATGAACAAAAAACCATTGACCAAATTAAAAAACGTTTGTCTAAATTCATTGATGATATTGATCACGTAGATCCAAACGACGTAAGTATAAGAGATATCGATGAATGGATTGGGCTCTTAGATCAATTAGAAGAAAAAGTTAAACAAGTCGGGCATTAAAAGTTAGATGTGTAGATTTAAGTTTATACTGCAAGTGCATCACAAAGGTGAATGATTTGAATTATCAAGTTCTTTTAAATCAAAATGACGATGTTTAATTATGAATCAACTTGTCTATATACTAAATATAATAATTTAGATAGAAAGGTGATTTATTTTATGACTAAGAAAGTAGCAATTATAGTTACCAATGAATTTGAGGATATAGAGCTTACAAGTCCTAAAGAAGCTATTGAAAATGCAGGATTTGAAACTGTTATTATTAGCGATACAGCGAATAGTGAAGTTGTAGGTAAACATGGGGAAAAAATCGCAGTGGATGTGAGCATTGCAGATGCCAATCCAGAAGATTATGATGCGTTATTAATTCCTGGAGGATTCTCACCAGATTATTTACGTGGTGACACAGAAGGCCGTTATGGTACATTCGCAAAATACTTTACTAAAAATGATGTTCCAGCATTCGCAATTTGTCATGGACCACAGATTTTAATTGATACTGACGATTTAAAAGGTCGAACTGTAACAGCTGTTTTAAATGTGCGTAAAGATTTGTCAAATGCAGGCGCAAATGTTGTTGATGAATCTGTAGTCGTTGACAAAAATATTGTTACAAGTCGTACACCAGATGACTTAGACGATTTTAATAGAGAAATTGTTAAACTATTAGAAGATTAAGCTTGTAAGTTGAAGATAATCAGCATTTTAAATATAAGTATAAGTCTTCAGAACATTTGACTGTTCATTTGCATTTAAATTTAGAAGTCATTCACTTGGCTTTTAATTTAAATGCTTTTTTTGTTTTTAATGATAAGAACGCTCCACCTTGGGACTGATTTTTCACTAATAGTATAGCTTATATTGCCAACTACTGGTAAACTCACAGTAACAAGTGAGTTTAGAAAGGGAGCTAGTGCATGAAAAGAAGTGAAAAATATGCCAATGCCCCCAGGGATTATAATCAACGTCAAAATGAACCACATTTTAATACGTATTATCAACCTGTGGGCAAACCACCTAAAAAGAAAAAAAGTAAACGACTTTTTTTACGATTGTTTATCTTCTTAATCATCATCATTATTTTATTTTTAGGACTAATGTTTTTCTTATCCTCTAGAGCAAATGTAGATGATTTACAGTCGATAGAAAAGAAAAGTAATTTTGTCTCTGCGCAACATATGCCAGAATATGTTCGAGGTGCATTTATTTCTATGGAAGATGAGCGTTTCTATAAACATCATGGTTTTGACATTAAAGGTACAGTAAGAGCTTTATTCTCGACGATTGGAGAACGGGATGTGCAAGGTGGAAGCACAATTACGCAGCAAACAGTCAAAAACTATTATTACGATAATGAACGCTCGTTTACACGTAAAATTAAAGAATTGTTTGTTGCTCATAAAGTTGAAAAACAATATAGTAAGAATCAAATACTAAGTTTTTATTTGAATAATATTTATTTTGGTAGCGACCAATATACAATAGAAGGCGCAGCTAATCATTACTTTGGAGTAACTACAAACGTAAACAATAACAATTTGCCACATATAACAGTATTACAAAGTGCTATTTTAGCAAGTAAAGTCAATGCACCAAGTGTATATGATATTAATGATATGTCTACGAATTTTAAAAACAGAGTTAAAATAAACCTTGAAAAAATGAAACAACAGGATTTTATTTCTAACAATCAATATCAAGAAGCATTAACACAGCTAAATCAGTATTAAGTTACAAGCCAGATTCGGACAAAATGTAACAGGTTAAAATTGAAGTGCCCATATAGCATTAATTATAAATAAGCACAAAGACGATCTGAAATTAAAAATCGTCTTTGTGCTTTTGTTTTATGGATGATGTCCAGCCTGGCTTTGCATTGATGATGATTAGGCAAAGATTTTAAGAGATTATAGTTACATAAACTTGTTCTGTGTAATAAAATATAGATGTTAGAATATGCGAATAGTTAAATTAGTCATTTGGAGGGATACAATGCCAAAAGTTACTAAAATTGAAGTGCAGAGGAAGAATAAAGAGCGGTTCAATTTATATTTAGATGGTGTATTTGAAATGGGCATTGATATGGATACACTTGTTAAATTTAATCTTAAAAAAAATCAAATGATTGATGCTAAACAAATGGAAGAAATACAAAAATACGATCATTATCGCTTTGGAATTCATATTGCACTGCACTATTTATCATTTAAAAAACGTACTGAAAAAGAAGTGAGACAGCAGCTAGTTAAAAGTGATATCAATGAAACGGCTATAGATCAAATCATTGATTATTGCTACAAAGAAAAGTTTATTAATCATGAAGATTATGCGGAAAGTTTAAAAAATACGATGATTCGGACAACTGATAAGGGGCCAGAAGTATTTAAACAAAAGCTATATCAAGTTGGAATTGAAGAGGAGATTATAGAACGTTTTACGCAGCGCTATGAGGTAGAACAACCCTTTGAAGATATTTTAAAAGTAGGACACAAATTGATGAAAAGTAAAAAAGGTCCTATAGCAAAAGTTAAACAGAAAGTGTCTCAAGCACTAATACAAAAAGGTTATACAATTGAAACGATTAAGCAAGTATTGCAAGAATTAGATTTTCAACAAGATGAAAGTGTGGAAGCTGCATTATTGCAACGAGATTTAGAAAAAGTTTATAATAAAAAACAAAAAAATTACAACGGACAACAGCTTGTCATGAAAACCATAGAAGCCCTTATGAGAAAAGGTTATAATTATGATAAAATCAAAGTAACTTTAGAAGAAAGCGGTATTTCTGATGAATAAACAAATGAGTGAAATGTCAGAACAAGAATTAAGACATGAAATACAACTATATAAAGAAAAAATGCGAAAAGCTGAAATGAACGGCATCATGAATGAATACGATGTGTATCAAACAAAAGTGATTATCGCAGAGAGTTATCTTATTGATTCCACTAAAATAGAAATTGGTAAAATTTACCCATTAAATGATGGTAGTGGTATGTTTTTTAAAGTTGAACGGCTAAAAGGTGTATTTGCATGGGGATTTCGAATCAATAGTGCTGAATCGGAAGAAGGTTTGCCGTTAGCCTTATTAAAATTATAGAAGGATGAATTAAATGAGTAGTTCAATTGTATTGAAGATGCTTAATATTACACATTATTTTAGAAATAAAAAAGCAAAGCGTTGGTTTAACCCATATCAATATGAAGCCAATGATATTAATTTAAATAAAATTTCGTTGCATTTATATCAAGGCGAATCACTAGCAATTATAGGTGAGCCAGGATCTTCTAAATCGCTTATAGGAAGAATATTAGCTGGAGATGTTAAACCAGACAAAGGAAAAGTAATATGTTCAGGTACGCTTTATTTTGGAGATATCAAAGATAAGCATTTAATACAAGCAACAGTTTTTAATTATGTTAATACAATTGTAAAACTTTTCCCCTATGAGGTAAGCGACCATAAAGTATCACAAATTATAAAGTATGCGCACCTTGATACAAAGCAGCAGCAACCTGTATTTACATTAACCCATGCTGAATATGCACAACTTATCGTTAGTATTGCTAGAGCTTCAGCAGCAGAAATCATTATTCTAAATCATATTATTGAGAATATACCGGAAACATATTTACCAAAAGCTGTAGAATTATCAAATGACTATGTTGATAATAACTTAACAATGATTATTATTGATGATGACATTGATAAAGTGATTCAGATTAGTAATTATGTTGCATGGATATCACATGGACAACTGCGAATGGAAGGCTCAATTAATCAAGTTATTCCTAAATTTCGGGAACATGAACGTGATCGACTATCATTAGAGGATGAAGTAGCTATAGAAAACTTTGATATCGATTGGAAAAAAAGTCGAGCACAAATTCCAGAAATGACCTACAATTTTAAACGTGTTGAACGTTATAAACATGCACAAGCACCAGTATACATAGTGAAGTTTTGGACAATACTTATAAGCTTAGTATTGGGAATGGTAGTTATGTTTGCATTAATATTTACTAATACTGGCAATATTCAACTATCAAATAATCTTAGTCAGTCAAAAATTCAAAACCAAAATGTGGATCCATATGAAGAAAAGCTGGCATATGGATTAGCACTGAATGGGAAAATTCATTTGCATGGTAATAATGAATTAACAGCACCTAAATATAGCTTATTAACAATTATTGGAGAAAATTCGAAAAATTATCGGGTAAAAGTTGATAACAAGAATTATTATGTGGCTAAAAATAAATTAGAATATTTTAATCCTGCTGCATTATATGAGGAACATAAATTTACAACTATGTCAAAATACATGAAATCAAATTATGGCAATTTTGTTGATTATTTCAATAGTCATTTAAACAAATCACATAAAACAGTGAAGAAAACTTTAGTTCCTGACAAAGAAAATCGATTTGTAGTAGATATAACTGAACAACCCATTGAAATGCTATTTAATGATACCGATAAACTTAAAGGATTTGTCTTCCCAATAGTTAAAAAAGATGAGTTAAAGAAAGAATTTAATATTTCAAAAGACATTTGGATAACAAAGACGTATGGTGGCTATTTAATTGCAGATATGAAAGAAAATAAATGGATATTTATTGAATTGTAGGTGAAAAAATGATAGATAATTGGATAATTTATATTAAAAATATTCCTCGACTTTGCCAATATTCAATAAAACGTTTATTGGAAAGTTGGAAAGGATTTGCGCTCTTGCTACTTACAGGTATCATAATGATACTAGCAAGTGCAGGTTGGATGAAAATGATGGCAATTGAAGAACTTGTTCGAATACGATGGTATTATAGATTAGCATCAGCCTTATATTTTATAGTATTTACTTATACTACATATAAAGCATTCAAGGATTATAAAAATGATTATTGGGTTACTAAATCATTTAGTTTATCACCTATTGTGACAACAATATTGAATGGATTAGCGGGAACTTTAGTCGGATTTTTACTGTTCTTAATTTTAATCATTTTTTTACCTTTGAACATTGAATTATCAGTTTGGGCACTAATATTTTATTTGTTAATAGGGTGTCTAAATATCATATTAATCGCTGAATTATTAGGTTTATTAAGTATTATGTATCAAAAGTTGGTAATGAAGATCTACTGGATAGGTGTACTGTTAAGTTGTTTTATGGTTCCTATTTTATACATACCTAAAACGACTTTATCGATATTTGGTCATATTCTAATGCTCAACCCACTATATTATTTAGTTGATGGAGTAAGTACATCCGTTATTTTTGGAATTACCAGTTTAAGTAATTTACCATATCATATCTATTTTATATTATTTTTGGTATTAATATTTACTTTAAGTTATTGGTATCACCGTCACATGGCACAAACAAAATATCAACATTATCCCATGACGAAGATTAATAATGAAAATAATAAAGACTAACCATTTGCTAGCAACGCATAAATAATAAAAAAGCCAATTTGATGTGTCGTCTATAGTGACAAAGTTAACACTTCAATTGGCTTTCATTTTTAAATTATGAATATAGTTTTTTCTGTAATTTTTCTTCAGAAAACACCCAACCGATATAAGAATAATCAATTTTCTGTTGATTATTGACATGCGCTATAGCAGCAAATGAGTAGTGGTCATTATTTAAATATCTTAAATCAATGAGTCGTATCTCAGTCGTGTCATCATCCAAGCGACGTATCTGCCAACGATAAATCGAAGAAAAATTTAAAAATGTACGTATTTCAGGATTGCCTTTTATTTGCCATAATAAAGTTCCAGGTTTGAATTGTTGGCGCTCTACTTTATCGCTAAATACGACATTTCTGCCATAAGCTCTCCCAACATAATCATGTGTTTCTGTTTGAATAGCTACTCGCCATTCAAAAAACTTTAAAGTAGGAATAACAAATATTTTTACTGGGTGCTGTTTAGATCTAATTTGATTAAGAGCCTGTTCAGTGATGATTGACTGCATTTTAAAACGAATCATATAATAGCCAATTAACAAGAACAATATTGGAATAAAAATAGCATAAGGATGTATTCCAATAATCCATAATATAATGCCTATAACTAAAATGATGAAAATAATCGGGTCGAATGTGTTAATAACACCTAATTGTATCCATTTGTTGGTAATAGGGCGTAACGCTTGTGTACCGTAAGAGTTAAATATATCTACAAAGACATGTAAAAAGACAGCTAATTGTGCCCACATCCATACATGCAGTGGATTTGTTTGTTTGAAGATAACAAATATGATAAATGTTATAAGGATTGGCCATAAAATTGTAAAAGGGATAGAATGTGTGATGCCTCTATGATGTGTTATGTAGGCGGAATTACTTTTAAGCTTTAACACCGTGTCACTATCTGGTATTAAAGATCCGGCTATAATCGTAGTGGCAGTAGCGGCAAACGTGTCTGCCATTGCTGGATCTTGTGTAGCTAATGCAGTCAAACCAACACCGATAGCTATATGTGTGGCAGTATCCATATCATTCACTCTTTTCTTTGGTATTTATATTTTATTATAATCTAAAAATTGGAATAACGAAATGAAGTTACATTATAGTTAATTTAAATGAGTAGAGCAATAAAAAATATGCAAGAGGAGTATATGTCATTGTATAGAGAAAGAACATTTAAGCGTCATTTAGAGGATTGGTTTAATAAAAATCAACGCGAACTGCCTTGGAGAGAAACTGCAGATCCATATTATATTTGGTTGAGCGAAGTTATGTTACAGCAAACACAAGTGAAAACGGTTATAGATTATTATCATCGCTTTATACAACGCTTTCCAACAATTAAAGAATTAAGTGATGCGCATGAAGATGAGGTTTTAAAATATTGGGAGGGGCTAGGTTATTATAGTCGAGCACGAAATTTCCATTCTGCAATTAAAGAAGTCCATCAAGTGTATCGAGGGATTGTGCCATCACAACCTGAACATTTTGAAAAGTTGAAGGGTGTAGGTCCTTATACTAAAGCTGCAGTGATGAGTATCGCTTTTAATCATCCATTGCCTACGGTTGATGGTAATGTTTTTAGAGTGTGGTCAAGAATTAATAATGATTATAGTGATATTAAACTACAATCTACTAGAAAAGCATATGAAAACCAATTAGAACCATATGTACAAGAGCATGCTGGTACATTTAATCAGGCAATGATGGAACTGGGTGCACTTATTTGTACGCCTAAAAATCCATTATGCTTATTTTGTCCTATACAATCACATTGTGAAGCTTTTGAGCAAGGTACGATTCAAGATCTACCAGTAAAAAGCAAAAATAAAAAAAAGAAAATAATAAATCTAAAAGTATTTTTAATTCGTAATCAGCATGGAGACTATCTTATAGAAAAACGTCAAGAGAAGCTACTTAACGGTATGTGGCAATTTCCAATGGTTGACGCTGATAACGCGGAACAAGAACTAACAAATCGTCTTGGTATGTCTATCACCGCTACAGGTGAGCCTATTTATCAACTAAAACATCAGTTTACACATTTAACATGGAATATACAGGTTTATAGTGTAGTTCATGATGTTAATTTAACGGCGGTTCAGCTTCCAAAATATATGACGTGGTTAGATTTATCTAACCGTGATGATTATACATTTCCAGTATCAATGTCAAAGATTTATGACTTTATAATTGGAGAAACTTAATAGTACGAATAGCTGAAAAAAGACAGTTAAAGCTTAAGTTAAATTTTTAAAATATGATATAATCAAAAGTGCAAAATATGAAAAGGTGGTGTGGAGTATGGTTAAAGAATCCATACCTAAAGAAGGAGAAACAATAAAAATACAAAGCTATAAACACGATGGCAATATTCATCGCGTTTGGTCAGAAACGACAATCCTCAAGGGAACCGACCATGTCATTATTGGAGGTAATGATCACACGCTCGTTACTGAAAGTGATGGTCGAACTTGGATAACGAGAGAACCAGCTATTGTTTACTTCCATTCAGAATATTGGTTCAATGTTATTTGTATGTTTAGAGAGGATGGAATCTATTATTATTGTAATTTATCATCACCTTTTGTTTGTGATGAAGAAGCACTTAAATATATCGATTATGATTTAGATATTAAAGTTTATCCTAATGGGAAATATCATTTATTAGATGAAGATGAATATGAACAACATATGAATCAAATGAATTATCCACATGATATCGATATGATTTTGCGCCGAAATGTTGATATATTACAGCAATGGATAGAGCAAAAGAAAGGGCCATTTGCACCTGATTTTATAAAAGTTTGGAAACAACGCTATAAAAAGGTACGAGATTATTAAGCAAATTATGTGTAATTCCAAAATAAATTGGTTATAGTATTCAATGACAAAAGCTTAATACTTTCAAGCCTTCAATAATAAATTGACATTTAAGTTTTAAACAGCACAATGAAGTGTATTATATTGTATGCCAGAGGTTGAATGCAAAGCTTGATTTTTATCTTGCGATGCCATATCAACCTCTGTTGTATTTCATGCTAATTTTAGCGTTAGGGTAAAGGTAAGTTAGGTACTTAAGGAAGTTGGGGGTTATTCTTATGATTAGACGATATTTAAATTTTGTTAAGCCATATAAATATCGTATATTTGCAACGATTGTCATTGGAATAATAAAATTTGGTATACCAATGTTAATACCGCTGTTAATCAAATATGCGATTGATGGTGTGATTAATAATCATTCATTAACAGCACATCAAAAGGTTATGCATCTAAGTGTTGCCATTGGTATAGCACTCTTTATTTTTCTTATTATGCGACCACCTATTGAATATTTAAGACAATATTTAGCACAGTGGACCAGTAATAAGATTCTATATGACATTAGAAAACAATTATACAATCATTTACAGGCATTAAGCGCACGATTTTATGCAAATAATCAAGTGGGTCAAGTTATTTCAAGGGTTATTAATGATGTAGAACAAACCAAGGATTTTATTTTAACAGGACTAATGAATATTTGGCTAGATTGTATTACGATTATTATTGCGTTATCAATTATGTTCTTTTTAGATGTTAAATTAACATTAGCAGCCATTTTGATATTTCCGTTCTATATTTTGACAGTTTACTTTTTCTTCGGTAAATTGCGTTCTTTAACACGTGTACGATCACAAGCGCTTGCAGAAGTACAAGGCTTTCTACATGAACGTGTACAAGGCATGTCAGTGATAAAAAGTTTTGCAATTGAAGATAATGAGGCGAAAAATTTTGACAAAAAGAATACTCATTTTTTACAAAAAGCGTTCAAACACACGTCATGGAATGCTTATTCTTTTGCAGCGATTAATACCGTCACAGATTTGGGACCTATCATAGTGATTGGTGTAGGTTCCTATCTAGTTATTAATGGTTCAATTACAGTAGGAACACTAGCAGCGTTTGTTGGTTACTTAGAACAATTATTTGGACCTTTACGTCGTTTGGTATCATCATTTACCACGCTAACTCAAAGTTTTGCTTCAATGGACCGAGTGTTTCAACTTATAGATGAAGATTATGATATTAAAAATGGCCGAGGTGCTCAGCCAATTGAAATTAAACAGGGGCATATTGATTTAAGACATGTAAGTTTTAAATATAATGACAATGAATCTTTGGTATTAAAAGATATTAATTTGTCCATTAACCGCGGAGAAACAGTTGCCTTTGTTGGTATGAGTGGTGGTGGTAAATCTACATTAATTAATTTAATTCCCAGATTTTATGATGTCACTGGTGGCGAAATCACTATAGATGGGCATAATGTTAAGGACTTTTTGACGGGAAGTTTAAGAAATCAAATTGGTTTAGTACAGCAAGATAATATACTATTTTCCGATTCAGTACGTGAAAATATATTATTAGGGCGTCCAGATGCTACTGAAGCAGAAATTATTGAAGCTGCAAAAATGGCTAATGCACATGATTTCATTTCTAAATTACCACAAGGATATGACACTGAGGTTGGTGAGCGCGGTGTTAAACTATCCGGCGGGCAAAAGCAACGCTTATCAATTGCACGCATATTTTTAAATAATCCACCAATATTAATCTTAGATGAAGCAACGAGCGCACTAGATCTTGAAAGCGAGGCTATTATACAAGACGCACTTGATGTTTTAAGTAAAGATCGTACAACATTGATCGTGGCACATCGTTTATCAACGATTACACATGCCGATAAAATCGTTGTATTACAAAATGGTGAAATTATAGAAACTGGTACGCATCAAGAATTAATAGCAAGACAAGGTGCATATGAACATTTATATAGCATTCAAGATCTGTAAAAATTAAAAAATAATGTGTTGATAATAAAAATGGCAATTTCTACATTTGTAATAGAAATTGCCATTTTCTTTGAATAGAAAATATTTAAATAGTTAAAACCTTACTAAATAAATTTTAAAATGCTTAATTTATATTGTTAAAGCGTATCTTCATTTATACATCAAAGTCTTCATCAACTATGTCAATATCCGCATCAGTACGATGATACGTAAAATAGCTTAATCTGAGACGATCTAGATGCTCTAAATGATATCGATACTCTTCAATCGCAGCGATAATCTGCATTAAATTAGAATAAGAATATTTTGTTTGATAGGGGTTTTGAATTAATTCCTGTTGAAATGCGAGCATTAAATCTTTCTTTTGAGGATTAATAATATTATTTTCAACATGCTCAATATTATAGCGTGCCTTTTTCGATAAACTACGCAAAATTTGTTCGTGATATTCAATTAATGCATCAATTTCAAGTTTAATTTGAAAGATTAAATTATAATTTAAATTATGCAAATCATTTTGATACCGTGTCATTCGGTTTAACACTTCATACGCTTGTCGTGTGGTACTAACCACTTCCTTGAAAAGGATTTTCTTTCTATTCTGTTGAAATACATGTTTTTTTGTAAGTGGTCGTTCTTCATTATAATAATCATATATTTGTTCAAGTCTATTTAAGCGTGTTTTTATTTGATCATTATCTTGTTTAATTTGATGATAATCTGAAGTGTCATTTAGTACCAATCTAAACCATACAAAAATGTCAGATGTTAATTTTACGGAATAATGATAAATTTTAGTTTCGAATTTTGGTGGTAAGAAAATAAGATTTACTATTGATGCACTTAACACACCTATCATTACTAATATAAATCTAAAAGTAGCTGCCACATAAAATGAACCAGTATGTTGTCCCATGATAATTAAGGCAGTCACACTTGCAAGTGTAGCAACGTGTGCCAAGTTGATTTTATATAAAATAGCGATTAATAAGATAACGGTAATGCCCATAATAACAATATTTTTACCAAAAACTACTACCACTATGACTGCCAGCAATGCACCAATAAAGTTTCCCATAGCTTGCTCAGAAATTGTCTTAACAGAACGATGGATATTGGGTTGCATTGCAACAACTGCACTGATACCAGCGACAGATTTAAATCCAACGTCATTAGGTAAAAAAGAAGTGATGAATAGGGCAAGTATTATGGCAATACCTGTCTTTAAGATACGGGCTCCTAGCTTCAAAGGTCATACTCCTTTATTTTTATATATTAAATATGAGTTATATATGTTATACACTGACGAGGATTAATTTTCAAGTTTATTTCATTTGACTAAAGGCATAATCAGCTGCTTCTAATGTCTTGTCAATATCTTCTTCAGTATGTTCAGTAGTTAGGAACCATGCTTCAAATTTAGATGGAGCTAAATTAATACCTTGATTAAGCATTAATTTGAAGAATTTACCAAATGCTTCACCATCTGATCTTTCAACTTGCTCATAATGCGTTATTTTTTCGTTCGTAAAATATAGTGTTAGTGAACCATAAACACGATTAATAGTAGCTGTGATACCGTGCTTATCGATGAGTTTTAATAAGCCATCTTCTAAGCGTTTACCTAGACGATCAAGTCTATCATAAACACCATCTTGTTCTAGAACTTCCAATAGAGCAATGCCTGCACGCATTGATAAAGGATTCCCTGCCATTGTACCTGCTTGGTAAGCCGGTCCTAATGGTGCGACGTGTTCCATAATGTCTTGTCGACCACCGTATCCTCCAATCGGTAACCCACCACCAATGATTTTACCAAATGCAGTTAAATCGGGATATACGTTAAGTAAATCTTGTGCGGCTCCATAATGGAAGCGAAATGCTGTAATAACCTCATCATAGATAACTAAAGCTCCATAATCATGTGTGATTTTATTCACTTCTTCTAAAAAGCCAGGTTGCGGTTCAACCATACCAAAATTACCCACAATTGGTTCGACTAATACAGCAGCGATTTGATCACCCCAATGCGACATTGCTTCTTTATATGAATCAATGTCATTAAAAGGCACGGTTATAACTTCTTTTGCAACACTCTCTGGCACTCCAGCAGAATCAGGAGAACCTAGTTGAGAAGGGCCACTTCCTGCAGCAACTAAAACGAGATCAGAATGACCGTGATAAGAACCGGCAAACTTAATTATTTTATCTCGTTTAGTGTAAGCACGAGCGACACGAATTGTCGTCATCACAGCTTCAGTGCCAGAATTAACGAAACGTATTTTTTCAAGAGATGGAATAGCTTCACGTAATTTTTTACTAAATTCAATCTCTAATTCTGTAGGTGTACCATAAAGCACGCCTTTTGCAGCTTGATCCTGTATAGCTTCAGTAATATGTGGATGTGCATGTCCAGTGATAATTGGTCCATAGGCTTGAAGATAATCAATGAATTTATTGCCATCTACATCATACAAATATGCGCCATGACCTTCTTTCATTACAACTGGTGCGCCACCTCCTACTGCTTTGTAGGAACGAGAAGGTGAGTTTACGCCACCTAAAATATATTCATTTGATAACTTCTGAAGTCGTTCACTTTCTGTGAATTTCATGTTCTATCAACCTCTTTTAATTTAATATTTTCAACTAATATCGTATCATAAATAATAACTAAAAAAAGAATAGGTGATTAAATGTTAGAAAAAGGACAACGTTTCCCACATTTTTCATTGAAAAACCAGAATGGAGTAAGCATTTCAAATAAAGATTTAAAAGGTCAAAAGGCAGTACTTTATTTTTACCCAAGAGATAATACGCCAACGTGTACAACAGAAGCTTGTGATTTTCGTGACAATTTAGCTTTTTTTAATGATTTAGATATACAAGTATTTGGAATTAGTGGAGATAGTGAGCAAAAACACCGTAATTTCATAAATAAACATCATTTGAATTTTGATTTACTCGTAGATAAAGACTATGAACTTGCGAAAGAAGTAGGTGTTTATCAGTTAAAAAAATCTTTTGGAAAGGAAAGTATGGGGATTGTAAGAACAACGTTTATTATTGATGAGCAAGGTATCATATTAGATGTTATTGAAAAGGTTAAAGTCAAAAATCAAATGGCTGAATTAAAAAATATTTTGGGGTGATTAAGTTGAAAGTAGTAGGATTGAAGCGCTTGGGTAAACTAGAGCAACATTTAGTTAATAAATACCAACAAATTGAATTTCAATTTTATGCACAAGCAGCCGATATACCAGAAGAGGAACGACAGAATATTGACATCTTAATTGGCTATGATGGACATGTAGATCAGTCCTTTTTAGAAAGCTGTCCCAATTTAAAATGGATTGCTTGGTATGCAACAGGGGTTAATTCTCTTCCATTGAACTATATACTTCAACGAGGCATTCAACTGACAAATACAAGAGGTGTTCAAGCTAAACAATTAGCCGAGTATATTGTTACATTTATCTTGGATGATTATAAAAATATGCGTAAATCTTATTATAATCAACGCCATCATATATATGATTCTACAATCACTGGTAAAAGAGTTAGTGGCTCAACCATATTATTTCTAGGGACAGGTGCTATTGCGCAAGCAGCAGCACAATTATTAAGACCGTTTAATCCTGAAATAATAGGTATCAATCGATCAAATAGTTTAGTTGATTACTTTGATGATATTTATGTAATCACAGAATTATATAATGTAATAAACAAAGCTGACATTATTATAAATACGCTTCCCGAAACTGAAGAAACATATCATTTATTGAAGCGGAAACATTTTGAGTATATGAAAGATAATGCATTATTTATTAATGTTGGCAGAGGAACCATAATAAAAGAAAATGATTTGTTAGAGGTAATGGAGAATAATTTGATAAGACACGCATATTTAGACGTTTTCGAACATGAGCCTTTATCAGCTGACCATCCATTATATGATTTAGATAATGTAACTATCACTGCACACATTACTGGCAATGATTACAATAATAAAATAGATGCAACAAAGATATTTGAACGAAATTTAGATCATTTTCTCAATAATGGAAAACTAATTGAGAATACTGTTAATGCTAAGAATGGGTATTAACCTTAGAAGAAGAGATAAACAATTGACATTTTTAACTATATAAAGTTATATTAATATTAAGTAATAATTATTATTAAATAGAAAGATGGTGAAATTATGAGTGCAGATATAGAATCAATTGATCATGAATTGGAAGAATCAATTACAGAGCTGAGAAAAGCAGGTGTGCGAATTACACCTCAAAGACAAGCTATCATTCGTTATCTAATTTCTTCACATACACATCCAACTGCCGATGAAATTTACCAAGCACTTTCACCAGATTTTCCTAATATCAGTGTTGCAACGATATATAATAATTTAAGAGTGTTTAAAAATATAGGTCTAGTTAAAGAGCTAACATATGGTGATGCTTCTAGTCGTTTTGATTTTAATACACACAACCATTACCATGTTATTTGTGAAAAATGTGGAAAAATCGTTGACTTTCATTATCCACAACTAGATGAGGTAGAACAATTAGCGCAGCATGTGACAGATTTTGATGTTACGCATCATAGAATGGAAATCTATGGCATTTGTAAAGAGTGTAAAGCAAGTGAAACCAATCAATAAGATTTATATATGGCGGACAAAATAGCTTGATGAATACTTTCAATGGTTAAACTGATAACTGAGCAGTGTTTATCACATAAGTAGTTGTTATATATAATTAAAATGACTTTTAACAAAGATAGAACAGCTAGGACTTATATCCTAGAAATTTAGCCAGTAAATGAGGGTTTTGTAACTTCATTTACTGGCTTCTTTGTTAATAATACTTGTATTATTGGTTCGCTTGCATAGGTGACGGATTCAGCCAGCCAAGCTTGCTTTGTTAGAAAAACTATTTTAGCAAGTTTTTCTTTGCTTGGAAATTCGAATTACTTTGCTTGCTGAAATACGCTTCACATTTTTATTGTTGGGGACCCTGTCTTTTCCCTCAAGTGTCTCGCCCAAATAAGGCGTATTTATATGTGACTTTACATTTAAAAGCTTGATTAACCAAAGAATTTTCGTATTATTTAACCAGCGTCACGTAACTAAATAAACGAAGTTCTTTACTTATAAAATCTATACATGACTCAATTTGTGCGAGTATTTAATACTTTCAACTAACAGTAAGCTCTAAAAAGAGGATAATATCAAATTTAGCAAGTTGTAAAAAAATAGCTATTATACATTTTGGTTAGATTAATACTCTTCTTAAGAAAAAGTAAACAAAAATTACTGATATTAATAATTGACGTAGATGTCTTTAATTGATATTATTAAAAAGTCGTCAAAATACGACAGATAGCAATGTTGCTTCTTAACAATTTTAATACGATGTTAAGAAAGTGTAATTTTGACTATTGAACTTTAGAACAAAACAATATAACATATTGATTGTTGATTTAAACAAAGTCAATTGAGCCAAAAAATATTGACACAGATTGTTTATTTCGATACAATAATAAAATGTAAGTAAAAAATTTGAACATTGAAAACTGAATGACAATATGTCAACG
>NZ_KV840188.1:0-277 GCF_001839145.1 Staphylococcus sp. HMSC62D11
TCTCAGATAACACAACAGTTGTGATACCAAAAGGAGACAAAGGTGATCGTGGAGAAAATGGTCAAAACGGAACATCTATCAGTATCACATCTACAGGAACAGATAAAGCTGGAAATACAGTAGTTCATTTTAGTGACGGCAAATCAGTTACAATACCAAAAGGTCAAAATGGTACGTCAATAGGTATCCGTACAATTACACCACAAGCAAATGGAGATACAGTTGTAACCTTTACAGACGGTAAAACAATGACGATACCAAAAGGCGCTAAAGGCGA
>NZ_KV840189.1:0-242 GCF_001839145.1 Staphylococcus sp. HMSC62D11
GTACCAAAAGGTCAAAATGGCACATCAGTGACAATTCAAAATATAGCTAAACAACCAAATGGTGACACTGTTGTAACCTTCTCAGATGGCAAATCGATTACGATACCAAAAGGCGACAAAGGTGACGCAGGTGTTAAAGGTGCCGATGGTCATTCAATTACAATCACAAGTAATACAGAAGAACCAAACGGAGATCGTAAACTTGTGTTCTCAGATAACACAACAGTTGTGATACCAAAAGG
>NZ_KV840190.1:0-3030 GCF_001839145.1 Staphylococcus sp. HMSC62D11
CAGTGTGGAAGATTAAGTTATTAAGGGCGCACGGTGGATGCCTTGGCACTAGAAGCCGATGAAGGACGTTACTAACGACGATATGCTTTGGGTAGCTGTAAGTAAGCATTGATCCAGAGATTTCCGAATGGGGAAACCCAGCACAAGTTATGTTGTGTTATCGACATGTGAATACATAGCATGTTAGAAGGCAGACCCGGAGAACTGAAACATCTTAGTACCCGGAGGAAGAGAAAGAAAAATCGATTCCCTGAGTAGCGGCGAGCGAAACGGGAAGAGCCCAAACCAATAAGCTTGCTTATTGGGGTTGTAGGACACTCTATACGGAGTTACAAAGGAATATATTAGACGAATCATCTGGAAAGATGAATCAAAGAAGGTAATAATCCTGTAGTTGAAAATATATTCTCTCTTGAGTGGATCCTGAGTACGACGGAGCACGTGAAATTCCGTCGGAATCTGGGAGGACCATCTCCTAAGGCTAAATACTCTCTAGTGACCGATAGTGAACCAGTACCGTGAGGGAAAGGTGAAAAGTACCCCGGAAGGGGAGTGAAAGAGAACTTGAAACCGTGTGCTTACAAGTAGTCAGAGCCCGTTAATGGGTGATGGCGTGCCTTTTGTAGAATGAACCGGCGAGTTACGATTTGATGCAAGGTTAAGCAGGAAATGTGGAGCCGTAGCGAAAGCGAGTCTGAATAGGGCGTTGAGTATTTGGTCGTAGACCCGAAACCAGGTGATCTACCCTTGGTCAGGTTGAAGTTCAGGTAACACTGAATGGAGGACCGAACCGACTTACGTTGAAAAGTGAGCGGATGAACTGAGGGTAGCGGAGAAATTCCAATCGAACTTGGAGATAGCTGGTTCTCTCCGAAATAGCTTTAGGGCTAGCCTCAAGTGATGATTATTGGAGGTAGAGCACTGTTTGGACGAGGGGCCCCTCTCGGGTTACCGAATTCAGACAAACTCCGAATGCCAATTAATTTAACTTGGGAGTCAGAACATGGGTGATAAGGTCCGTGTTCGAAAGGGAAACAGCCCAGACCACCAGCTAAGGTCCCAAAATATATGTTAAGTGGAAAAGGATGTGGCGTTGCCCAGACAACTAGGATGTTGGCTTAGAAGCAGCCATCATTTAAAGAGTGCGTAATAGCTCACTAGTCGAGTGACACTGCGCCGAAAATGTACCGGGGCTAAACATATTACCGAAGCTGTGGATTGTCCTTTGGACAATGGTAGGAGAGCGTTCTAAGGGCGTTGAAGCATGATCGCAAGGACATGTGGAGCGCTTAGAAGTGAGAATGCCGGTGTGAGTAGCGAAAGACGGGTGAGAATCCCGTCCACCGATTGACTAAGGTTTCCAGAGGAAGGCTCGTCCGCTCTGGGTTAGTCGGGTCCTAAGCTGAGGCCGACAGGCGTAGGCGATGGATAACAGGTTGATATTCCTGTACCACCTAGTATCGTTTTAATCGATGGGGGGACGCAGTAGGATAGGCGAAGCGTACGATTGGATTGTACGTCTAAGCAGTGAGACTGAGTGTTAGGCAAATCCGGCACTCATAAGGTCAAGCTGTGATGGGGAGAGGAAATTGTTTCCTCGAGTCGTTGATTTCACACTGCCAAGAAAAGCCTCTAGATAGATAACAGGTGCCCGTACCGCAAACCGACACAGGTAGTCAAGATGAGAATTCTAAGGTGAGCGAGCGAACTCTCGTTAAGGAACTCGGCAAAATGACCCCGTAACTTCGGGAGAAGGGGTGCTCTTTAGGGTGTAAGCCCAGAAGAGCCGCAGTGAATAGGCCCAAGCGACTGTTTATCAAAAACACAGGTCTCTGCTAAACCGTAAGGTGATGTATAGGGGCTGACGCCTGCCCGGTGCTGGAAGGTTAAGAGGAGTGGTTAGCTTCTGCGAAGCTACGAATCGAAGCCCCAGTAAACGGCGGCCGTAACTATAACGGTCCTAAGGTAGCGAAATTCCTTGTCGGGTAAGTTCCGACCCGCACGAAAGGCGTAACGATTTGGGCACTGTCTCAACGAGAGACTCGGTGAAATCATAGTACCTGTGAAGATGCAGGTTACCCGCGACAGGACGGAAAGACCCCGTGGAGCTTTACTGTAGCCTGATATTGAAATTCGGCACAGCTTGTACAGGATAGGTAGGAGCCATTGAAACGTGAGCGCTAGCTTACGTGGAGGCGCTGGTGGGATACTACCCTAGCTGTGTTGGCTTTCTAACCCGCACCACTTATCGTGGTGGGAGACAGTGTCAGGCGGGCAGTTTGACTGGGGCGGTCGCCTCCTAAAAGGTAACGGAGGCGCTCAAAGGTTCCCTCAGAATGGTTGGAAATCATTCATAGAGTGTAAAGGCATAAGGGAGCTTGACTGCGAGACCTACAAGTCGAGCAGGGTCGAAAGACGGACTTAGTGATCCGGTGGTTCCGCATGGAAGGGCCATCGCTCAACGGATAAAAGCTACCCCGGGGATAACAGGCTTATCTCCCCCAAGAGTTCACATCGACGGGGAGGTTTGGCACCTCGATGTCGGCTCATCGCATCCTGGGGCTGTAGTCGGTCCCAAGGGTTGGGCTGTTCGCCCATTAAAGCGGTACGCGAGCTGGGTTCAGAACGTCGTGAGACAGTTCGGTCCCTATCCGTCGTGGGCGTAGGAAATTTGAGAGGAGCTGTCCTTAGTACGAGAGGACCGGGATGGACATACCTCTGGTGTACCAGTTGTCGTGCCAACGGCATAGCTGGGTAGCTATGTATGGACGGGATAAGTGCTGAAAGCATCTAAGCATGAAGCCCCCCTCAAGATGAGATTTCCCAACTTCGGTTATAAGATCCCTCAAAGATGATGAGGTTAATAGGTTCGAGGTGGAAGCGTGGCGACACGTGGAGCTGACGAATACTAATCGATCGAAGACTTAATCAAATATATGTTTTGCGACGCAAAATCAATTTTACTTACTATCTAGTTTTGAATGTATAACATTCACTTGTCTGGTGACAATGGCAAGGAGGTCACACCTG
>NZ_KV840191.1:0-38597 GCF_001839145.1 Staphylococcus sp. HMSC62D11
ACAAGAAACAACAGAAGGTAAACATCAACCGCCTAGCATTATTGGAGATAGATGGCAATACACAGGAAAAGTTACAGAAAAAGACGGCATTACAACATATGTCTATGAACGTATTCAATCAAAAGTTCCAAATGACGCACCGCGTGTAGACATTGATGAATTGAAAATCACAATTTATGTTGATACAAATGGTCGTGAAATTGTTCCATCACGAAAAGGTCAGTTACCACCAGAACAATTTATCGGACAAGATTGGCAATATACAGGACATAAGATTGAAAAAGATGGTATTACAACATATATTTATAAAAAAGTAGAGAATGCTGTGCCAGCAAAACAATTGAAAAAGACTAAGCATAATACGCAGTCTGAAAGTCAATTCAAACATACACCACAAGTTAAACAACAACTTGTTAAATATCATAATGTTAAAGAACAACGTTCTATTGAAAAGTCAGAACATACAGATATGCATGTGTCAGAGTTACCTGAAACAGGAGAAACAGCTAATAAAAACGGACTAATAGGTGGATTGTTAATAGCAATAGGTGCATTTTTCGTAACAAAAAGAAAAAAAGAAAACACAAAATAATATAGCAATACACGTCGAGACATAAATTTCCAAAAAATCGCACAAAGATGATTTATTTCAAATCATCTTTGTGCTTCTTTGTTATATTCAATAGTTTGTATTGCTGGCTCGCTTTCTTAGAGAACAGCTTCAGCCACCCCAACTTGCTTTGCTTGATGAATTTCTTCTCGAAATTCTCTCTGTTGGGGCCCCACCCCAACTCGCTTTGTCCGTTGGCTTTCTTTTCGAAAGCCTCTTTGTTGGGGCCCCATCCTGAGCTTGTCTTGTTCTTTCAAGCTCTTGCTAAAATACTTCGTACTTAAAAGAAGTGTGCTTTTTCTTAATGACGCTTAATATAATAAAGAAACAGGCAAATTCTATTAAGTTTCAATAGAACTTGCCAGCTGAAGCTTTTAAAAGAAATTTATGTCTCGATCTTCATATATACTAAACCTTTGTGTACAACTACGTATGCGAGGGTTTTAGTATATAATCAATTTGCTATTAATATCATTTTACTTTCATTTGAATTTTCCATAAAATTTGAATAAAGGAGTGCATAAAAATGATTATTCGTGCATTAGAGGAAACCGATTTAGAATTCGTACATCAGCTCAATAATGAATATTCGATTATGTCATATTGGTTTGAAGAACCTTATCAATCACTGAGTGAATTGCAACATCTTTATAATAAGCATATTTTAGATGAAGATGAAAGACGATTTATTATAGAACAAGATGACCATGCTATTGGTATTGTTGAATTAGTTGAGATAGATTTTGTACATCGAAACTGTGAAGTCCAAATTATTGTTGATCCTGATTATAGTGGACACGGTTTTGCTAAACAAGCTTTTAAAATGGCCATAGACTATGCATTTTTAGTCTTGAATATGCATAAAGTATATCTATATGTTGATGTTAATAATGAAAAGGCTGTTCATATTTATGAAACACATAACTTTAATATTGAAGGCACATTAAAAGAACATTTTTATACTAATGGAGAATATCGAGATTGTTATGTTATGGGTTTATTAAAAAATCAGTGGTCTTATAGCAATCCCGACAATTTATCACATATTCGTTAATATTTAATTGAAAAGAGTGTTACACATGGCATTGCCAATTAATTATAAATTAAGCCAACTTATAAATGAAAAGGCTATATCTATGCATGTTCCTGGTCATAAAAATATGACAATTGGGACGTTACATGAACTAGATTTTAAATTTGATATGACTGAAATCACAGGTTTAGATGATTTGCATCATCCAGAAGATATTATTCTTAACAGTCAACATAATATGTCAAAACATGAAGACTACGATGCTTTTATACTTGTTAATGGAACAACGTCAGGTATATTAGCTACAATACAAGGGTTTTCAGCTGTGGATGGACGTTATTTAATTGCTAGAAATGTACATAAGTCTGTTTTTCATGGGCTTGATTTAACACATCAAAGTGCAGATATTTTACCTATGCAGGAAAGTCTTCAAACCCATCATTATTACGGTCCTCAAACAAGAGATTTTGATTCTGAACAATATAAATTAGCCGTAGTTACATACCCAAATTATTATGGAGAATGTTTTGATATTAATTCCTGTATTTCAAAATTGCATGCAGCTAATATACCTGTCTTAGTTGATGAAGCACACGGGGCACATTTTGATTTAGACGGCTTTCCTACTTCAGCGTTAAACATGAAAGCGGATTATGTCGTACAGTCATATCATAAAACGCTACCTGCGTTAACAATGGGATCAATATTGTTTATTCACAAACAAGCGCCGCAACGTGATAAAGTTATTCAATATTTGAGTTATTTTCAGACATCTAGTCCCTCATATCTTGTTATGGCTAGCCTTGAACAGGCAAACCAATTTTATCAACAGTATGATAGTAGATTGTTTTTTAAAAGACGACAACAGTTTATCGAAATGATGCAAGATAAAGGATTTATAATGATACAAATGGCTGATCCGCTAAAGCTAACAGTACAGCATAAGCATATGTTAGGATATCAAATTCAAGATTGGTTTGAAAAAATGTCTGTTTTCGTGGAACTTGCAGATGATTATCAAGTATTGCTTATTTTACCTTTATGGCACGAACAAGATAAATATCCATTTGATGAACTTATTGAACGTATACGTATGCAGCCTGTTGAGGATTTGATAAATCATAATCAGCAATCAAGTTACACTCGTTTACCTTGTGCCGCTGGTAGTTACGAGACAATGGATATTACCCATGTTACTTGGGTTGGGTTAGATAATGCGCAAGGTATGATATTAGCACAACATATAACGCCTTATCCACCAGGTATACCACTTTTCTTTACGGGCGAAAGAATCACTCAAAATATGTTAAAATTAATAGCGCATTATATTGATTCTGGTGTCAGAGTGGAAGGGATTAACAATAAAAAAATTTTGGTTAAGGATGAATAAAATATGACAGCATTTATTACTTTTGAAGGACCAGAAGGCTCAGGGAAGACCACGGTGATTCAAGCTGTTGCAGAAAAGCTCGCACAAGACTTTGATGTAATTTCAACGCGTGAACCAGGTGGCGTACCTACTGGGGAAGAAATAAGAAAAGTTGTTCTTGATGGTAATCACATGGATATACGCACAGAAGCAATGTTATTTGCTGCTTCTAGAAGAGAACATCTTGTTGAAAAGGTCATTCCAGCATTAAAACAGCATAAAATTGTATTATGTGATCGCTATATTGATAGTTCTTTGGCTTATCAGGGATATGCACGGGGTATAGGTATAGAGGAAGTGAGAAAACTCAATGACTTTGCAATTAATGGCTTGTATCCAGATTTAACGATATATCTTGATATTTCAGCTGAGATAGGCAGACAACGTATTATGAATAATCAACGCGAACAAAATCGTTTAGACAAAGAAGATTTGAAATTTCATAATTTAGTAATTGAAGGATATCGACAAATTATGGAGAACGGGGACAAGCGATTTCGCAAAGTGGATGCCAGCCAAAATATAGCTAATGTTATTGAAGAGACGTACCAAATTATCATAAATTTTTTGAAAAAATTATGATATAATGACAAGAAGAGGTGTTATAAAATGAAAATGATTATAGCGATCATCCAAGATCAAGATAGTCAAGAACTTTCAGACCAACTCGTAAAGCATGACTTTAGAGCCACAAAATTAGCAACAACTGGTGGTTTTCTAAGAGCGGGAAATACGACATTTTTATGTGGTGTTGATGATAATCGAGTTGACGATATCTTAACTGTGATTGATAACACATGTGGTAATAGAGAACAATTAGTTTCTCCAATGACACCTATGGGCGGTAGTGCAGACTCTTACATACCGTATCCTGTAGAAGTGGAAGTCGGTGGCGCTACTGTATTTGTGATGCCAATCGATGCCTTCCATAGATTTTAAATATCGAAATAACAACGATGAATGAAAATAATGTTTGAAATTTAGAGGTCGGGACAAAAGTGTTTAGGATTTAAGCAGAACATAAAGTAGCACTGATGAAAAAGCAACGTTAAACGTGTTTCTTTAAATTTTTGTGAATAGCGGCAGTATTCAGTTAGAGCTTGCTTGTAGAAATGTTATATACATTTCTCTGTGCTGGGGCTCCGCGCAAATCCTACTTCTGGATTGCTTTGTTGGCTTTCCGAGGTGTATACGTTTTGTGTCTCTGCCTTTTTTATATATGAGGAGTTTAGATCATGGATGAATTTGAACGTCTTTTGAATGCTTTTGGTTCTAATAAGTTGTCGCATGCATATTTGTTTGAAGGTGATGATGCGGAGTCTATGAAACAAGTTGCTATGGATTTTGCTAAGTTAATTTTGTGCCAAAATAATCAGCAGTGTGAGTTGAAGGTAGCAGGATTTAATCATCCAGATTTTATGTATGTAGCTTCTGATGAATCAAGCATTAAAAAGGAACAAGTTGAGCAACTCGTGCATCGTATGAATCAGCTTCCAATTGAGGGAGCGTATAAAGTATATATTATAGAAAGTTTTGAAAAACTGACGGTTCAAGGGGAAAATAGTATTTTAAAATTTTTAGAAGAACCTCCGAAAAATACAATAGCTATTTTAATCTCTACAAAGCCAGAACAAATATTAGATACTATTCATTCGAGATGCCAGCATGTTTACTTTAAGCCAATGAACAAAGCGCATTTTGTAGAACAATTGACAGAAGTCTCTGTATCGCGTCCTGTTGCTGAAATGTTGAGCACCTACACAACTCAACTTGAAGCTGCATTAACATTGAACGAAGAAAATGATTTAACAGCATTACGCAAAGTGATTGTGCATTGGTGTGAATTGCTCATTGAAAACAAACCGATGGCATTAATTGGAATTATCGAGTTGTTAAAGAACGCCAAAAACCGCAAGTTGCAGTTGTTAACATTGGCTGCAGTAAATGGTTTTTTTGAGGATATTATGCATGCTAAATTAAAAGCTAGTAAACACTATACATTTCAAGATTTAAGCAATGAAATTGAGCGATATGCTGAAGCATTAACATTACAACAAATGATAAGAATATATGACCAATTAACAGAAGCGCATAAGAAATTAATGCAAAATGTAAATCCAACATTAGTATTTGAACAAATTGTAATTAAGGGTGTGAGATAAATGCCAAAGATAGTAGGTGTACAGTTTCAACAAGCTGGGAAGTTAGAATATTATGCGCCTCAAGAATTAACTATCAAAGAAGACGACTGGGTGATTGTAGAATCAAAACGTGGCCTGGAATTAGGACTTGTTAAATGTCCACCTTGTCATGTTGCTGATGGCGATGTAACACTGCCCCTTAAAGAAGTCATACGTAAGGCTACACCTAAGGATATTGAAATATATAAACAAAATGCACAAGATGCTAAAGCAGCACTAACTTTGTGTCACGATTTCATTAAACAGTTAGAACTAGATATGCGTCTTGTTAACTGTGAATATACGTTGGACAAGTCTAAAATCATCTTTAATTTTACGGCAGATGATCGTATCGACTTTCGGAAGTTGGTAAAATTATTAGCGCAACAATTAAAAACACGTATAGAATTACGGCAAATTGGTGTGCGTGACGAAGCTAAGCTTTTGGGTGGCATTGGACCATGTGGCCGTTCACTATGTTGTTCTACGTTTTTAGGAGATTTTGAGCCTGTATCGATTAAGATGGCGAAAGATCAAAATTTATCTTTAAATCCGACTAAAATTTCGGGTGCATGTGGCCGACTTATGTGCTGTTTGAAATATGAAAATGATTTATATGAAGAAGTACGAGCACAATTGCCAGATGTGGGAGAGAAAATTTCGACACCTGATGGACAAGGACGCGTAGTAGCACTTAATATTTTAGATATTTCTATGCAGGTTAAAATTGATGGATTAGAGCAACCACTGGAATACAAAATGGAAGAAATTGAAGCGTTTAATTAAGGAGGTTTCATGACTTTTGGAGCGAAATGAATTATTTGAGCGGCTTGTGAGTCTGGAAGCAAACGTTAATGCGATAACGCAAGATATGAATGAGATAAAAGAAATGGCTGTAGCTTTAGTTGAAGAGAACGTTGCATTACATATTGAAAACGATAATTTAAAGCGCTTGATGGACAAAGATGAGCTTTCACAAAATAGTCAGCCTAAGACAAAGGAAGCCAAACAAGTCAAAAAACCATTACCCAGTAAGGATAACTTAGCAATGTTATATGCTGAAGGGTTTCATATATGTAAAGGTGAATTATTTGGAAAACATCGACAAGGCGAAGATTGCTTGCTTTGTATGGCAGTACTTAATGACTAATGACTCAGCGATATAAATGACAGGGTGTATATACAAACAACAGACGCTTAGGACTGCTGTTATTGTAACACCCTTTTTTTAGGAGCGACATAATGTTAAAAGCACATGAACGTATAGATTGTCTTATTAAAGAAAATTTGAAAGTAATACAAAACGACGACGTGTTTTCATTTTCAACTGATGCTTTATTATTAGGCTATTTTACTGAAGTAAGAAAAAAAGATACAATTATGGATTTGTGTTCTGGAAATGGTGTCATACCGCTACTATTATCTGCGAAAGGTACACAACAAATAGATGCGATGGAAATACAAATACAGTTAGTCGATATGGCGCGTCGAAGCTTTAAATATAACCATCTAGAAAATCGATTAAAGTTGTTTCATATGGATTTAAAAGAAACGACGCAATATTTCAAACCCTCACAATATTCTCTTGTGACATGTAACCCACCTTATTTTAAAATAAATCAACAGCATCAACACCAAAAAGAAGCACATAAAATCGCACGTCATGAGATTATGTGTACACTCAGTGATTGCATGAAGGCTGCGCAACATCTACTTAAGCAGGGCGGGCGATTAATGATGGTACATCGAGCAGAAAGGCTTATGGATGTCTTAACTGAAATGAGACAAGTAAACATTGAACCGAAACGCTTACATTTAATTTATAGTAAAAAAGGCAAAACAGCCCAAACGATTGTTGTGGAAGGTCGAAAAAGTGGAAAGCAAGGGTTAGAACTATGTGCACCGTTTTATATTTATAATGAAGACGGTAGTTACTCGGATGAGATGAAAGAGGTTTATTATGGATAAACATTTTGTATATATTGTGCAGTGTAAAGATCATAGTTTGTATACGGGTTATGCCAGAGATGTAGAAGCGCGAATTAAACAGCACAATCTAGGAAAAGGGGCCAAATATACAAAGGCAAGACGCCCAGTAGTCTTAGTTTATCAAGAAATGTACGATACGAAATCAGAAGCATTAAAAAGAGAATATGAAATTAAGCAATTATCAAGAAAGCAAAAATTAGCATTATTTAAGGAGAGATAATATGGGGACTTTATATTTAGTCGGGACACCTATTGGCAATTTAGGAGATATTACATATCGCGCCGTTCAAGTTCTTAAAGATGTTGACTTAATAGCCTGTGAAGATACTAGAGTGACTCGTAAATTATGTTCGCACTATGCGATTGATACCCCATTAAAATCTTATCATGAGCATAATAAAGAACAACAAACGAACTATTTAATAGAGCAATTACAAAATGGTTTAGATATCGCCTTAGTATCAGACGCAGGATTACCATTAATCAGTGATCCAGGTTATGAACTCGTAGTGGAAGCAAGAGAACAGCAGCTTAATGTTGTGCCTATTCCTGGTGCTAATGCTGGTTTAACTGCTTTGATGGCAAGTGGACTGCCATCTTACATCTATACATTTATAGGTTTTTTGCCACGCAAAGAAAAAGATAAAATTTCCATATTACAAGAACGTATGTACCAAGAAGCAACAATAATTATTTATGAGTCACCTTATCGAGTGATACAAACACTAAAGGCAATTCAAAGTATCGATGCAAAGCGACGGGTGACCATTGGTAGAGAGCTTACTAAAAAGTTTGAAGAAATCGTCACACTTGATATTGATTCAATGATAGCGATGGTTGAACAAGGCAAAATCCCTCAAAAAGGGGAATTTGTAATGTTAATTGAAGGTGCAAAGGCTTTGAAAGATAAGCAATGGTATGAAGAGATGACGATTCAAGAACATGTTACACACTATATTAAAAAACAACAGGTTAAGCCTAAAAAAGCAATTAAAATGGTGGCAGAAGATAGAAATATGAAGACAAGTGATGTTTACGATATCTATCATCAACTTAACGCAGAATAAATTATATTGAAATACCCATGAATTGCTGATTTTATGGTAATGTAGAAAAGATATCACGTTACTGTTTTTAGATAATGTATAATAAAGCTATAGAATTTATAGGTATATCTATATACTGATATAAGACAGTTAACATTCTGAAGCTCGACATATCCATGTGCGACTTCATTGAAAAGGAAAATAATGTTAGATAACATTGATAGTGTAAGAGAATAGGAGGACCCAGTGATGGCGAAAGAGACATTTTATATTACAACCCCAATTTATTATCCAAGTGGGAATTTACATATTGGACATGCGTATTCAACGGTAGCAGGTGACGTAATTGCCAGATATAAACGCATGCAAGGATATGATGTACGTTATTTAACAGGTACAGATGAACATGGACAAAAAATTCAAGAAAAAGCACAAAAAGCTGGTAAAACAGAATTAGAATATTTAGATGATATGATTGCAGGAATTAAAAGTTTATGGAGCAAACTTGAAATTTCAAATGATGACTTTATTAGAACAACAGAACAACGCCATAAACAAGTGGTTGAGAAAGTCTTTGAACGTTTACTTAAACAAGGCGATATTTATCTAGGTGAATATGAAGGTTGGTATTCTGTTCCTGATGAAACTTACTATACAGAATCACAACTTGTTGATCCTATATATGAAAATGGCAAAATCGTTGGCGGAAAAAGTCCGGATTCAGGACACGAAGTTGAACTTGTAAAAGAAGAAAGCTATTTCTTTAATATTAGCAAGTATACGGATCGTTTATTAGAATTTTACGATCAAAATCCGGATTTTATTCAACCACCATCTCGAAAAAATGAAATGATTAATAATTTTATCAAACCAGGTTTGGAAGATTTAGCTGTATCACGTACGTCTTTTGATTGGGGTGTTCGAGTGCCATCTAACCCTAAACATGTTGTTTATGTATGGATTGATGCACTTGTGAACTATATATCTTCACTAGGCTATTTATCAGATGATGATGCACTTTTCCAAAAATATTGGCCTGCAGACGTGCATTTAATGGCAAAAGAAATTGTACGTTTCCACTCTATTATTTGGCCAATTTTACTTATGGCATTAGATTTACCATTACCTAAAAAAGTGTTTGCGCACGGTTGGATTTTAATGAAAGACGGTAAAATGAGTAAATCGAAAGGGAATGTTGTAGATCCTAATGTGCTCATCGATCGTTACGGTTTAGATGCGACGCGTTATTACTTAATGCGTGAGTTGCCATTTGGTTCAGACGGTGTCTTCACACCAGAAGCATTTGTTGAACGTACAAACTATGATTTAGCAAATGACTTAGGCAATTTAGTTAATCGAACTATTTCGATGATTAATAAATATTTCCAAGGCGAACTTCCAGCTTATACGGGTCCAAAACATGAGTTGGATGATGCAATGGAAGCACTTGCACTTGAAACAGTAAAAGACTTTAATGATAACATGGAAAGCTTCCAATTTTCAGTTGCGTTAGCCACTGTTTGGAAATTGATAAGTCGTACCAATAAATATATTGACGAAACAACGCCATGGGTATTAGCTAAAGACGATAGTCAAAAGGATATGTTAGCCAATGTAATGGCACACTTGGTTGAAAATATTCGTTTTGCAACAGTGTTATTGCGTCCGTTCTTAACGCATGCACCTAGAGAAGTCTTTAAACAATTAAATATTAATAGTCCAGAGTTGTTTGAATTGGCAAGCCTTGAACGTTACGGTGCACTAAAACAACCTGTTATGGTTACTGAAAAGCCATCACCAATTTTCCCGAGACTAGATACAGAAGCTGAAATTGCATATATCAAAGCGTCTATGCAACCACCTAAATCTGAAAAAGTTGAACACGAGGCACCTAGTAAAGCGCAAATTAATATTAAAGATTTCGATAAAGTAGAAATTAAAGCAGCAACGATTACGGATGCTAAAAATGTGAAAAAATCAGATAAATTGTTAAAAATTCAAGTTGATTTGGGAACTGAACAACGCCAAATTGTTTCAGGCATCGCTAAATTTTATAAACCAGAAGACATAATTGGTAAGAAAGTAGCTGTCGTTACGAATTTGAAACCAGCAAAATTAATGGGCCAAAGATCAGAAGGTATGATTTTATCAGCTGAAAAGGACGATGTTTTAACATTAGTAAGTTTACCTAACGCCATCGCTAATGGCGCGGTGATTAAGTAAAATTTAAAGCTGTAGGAGAGATATGATGTTAATCGATACACATGTGCATTTGAATGATGAACAATATGATGAAGATTTAAGCGAAGTGATTTCACGCGCGCAACAGGCAGGTGTAGACCGTATGTTTGTCGTTGGTTTTGATACGGCTACCATTGAACGTGCGATGGAATTAATCGAACAATATGACTTTTTATATGCCATTATAGGATGGCATCCGGTTGATGCGATTGATTTTACTGAAGCGCGCTTAAGTTGGATTGAAACGCTTGCTGAGCATCCTAAAGTTATCGGTATTGGTGAAATGGGATTAGACTATCATTGGGATAAATCTCCAGCGGATATTCAAAAAGAAGTTTTTAGAAAGCAAATTGCATTAGCTAAACGTGTTAAGTTGCCAATCGTCATTCATAATCGGGAAGCAACACAAGATTGTGTGGATATTCTACTTGAAGAACATGCTGAAGAAGTAGGTGGTATTATGCATAGTTTTAGTGGTTCTCCTGAAATTGCAGATGTGGTCATTAATAAATTGAATTTTTATATTTCACTAGGTGGTCCTGTTACTTTTAAAAATGCGAAACAACCTAAAGAAGTTGCGAAACATGTGCCAATGGAACGTTTGTTAGTTGAAACAGATGCGCCTTATTTATCGCCACATCCCTATAGAGGTAAGCGTAACGAGCCAGAACGTGTTACCCTAGTGGCGCAACAAATTGCAGAATTAAGAGGGATGACATATGAAGATGTATGTCGTCAAACTACAGAAAATGCGGAACGTTTATTTAACTTAAAGTAATATTTCTTTACATTGGGGTAAGACAGTCCATCTTGTCTTGCTCCTTTTAATTATTATAAATATAAAATTAATGTGAATTCAATGTGGTTTGCTTTAAAATAACTAATGAACAGTAAAAATAAAGAAGGGTTAAATCATAGTGAGAATAAATGAGTTTATAGTTGTAGAGGGACGCGATGATACGGAGCGCGTAAAGTTAGCAGTAGAATGCGATACAATTGAAACAAATGGCAGTGCCATCAATAGAGATACATTAGATGTAATTCGACATGCACAAGAAACTAGAGGTGTTATAGTACTAACAGATCCTGATTTCCCAGGTGATAAAATTCGCCATACGATTACAGAGCATGTATCTGGAGTAAAACACGCTTATATAGATAGAGAAAAAGCTAAAAATAAGCGTGGGAAAATTGGTGTTGAGCATGCAAAACCAGAAGATATTAGAGCCGCACTAATGCATGTAAGTTCACCCTTTGAAGAAGCAATAGAAACAATCGATAAAAGCGTATTACTCGAGCTAGGGCTAATCATTGGTAAAGATGCGCGTCGAAAGCGAGAAGTGATTGGTAGAAAACTTCACATTGGTCATTCAAATGGTAAACAATTATTGAAAAAATTAAATGCATTTGGTTATACAGAAGCGGATGTACGCCAGGCATTAGGTCTTGAGAAGGAGCGAGATGAATAATGGAGAATAAAGATATTGCAACACCATCCAGAACTAAAGAACTGTTAACGCGCTTTGGATTTAACTTTAAAAAGAGTTTAGGACAAAACTTCTTAGTTGATGTAAACATCATCCATAAAATTATTGATGCCAGTGATATTGATGAACGTACCGGAGTTATTGAAATTGGACCGGGAATGGGTTCATTAACAGAGCAACTAGCTAAAAAAGCAAAACAGGTTATCGCATTTGAAATTGATCAACGTCTTATCCCGGTGCTAGATTATACGCTGGCACCATACGAAAATGTGACTGTGATTAATGAAGATATATTGAAAGCCGATATAGCAGCAGCTGTGCACACATATTTAAATGATTGTGAAAAGATTATGGTGGTTGCAAATTTACCATACTACATTACTACCCCAATTCTACTCAATTTAATGCAGCAAGATATTCCAATTGATGGATATGTCGTTATGATGCAAAAAGAAGTAGGAGAGCGGTTGAATGCGACTGTAGGAACAAAAGCTTATGGATCATTATCTATCGTGACACAATATTATACTGAAACAAGCAAAGTAGTAACAGTGCCGAAAAGTGTCTTTATGCCACCGCCCAATGTAGACTCTATTGTCGTAAAATTAATGCAGCGCTCACAACCTCTTGTAGATATAGATGATGAAACAGCATTCTTTAAATTGGCTAAAGCTGCATTTGCGCAACGTCGAAAAACAATTAATAACAATTACCAAAATCACTTTAAAGATGGCAAAAAACATAAAGAAGCTATATTATCTTGGCTTAACGCTGCTGAAATTGATCCTAAACGACGAGGTGAAACACTTTCGATACAAGATTTCGCACGTTTGTATAAAGAAAAGAAAAAATACCCTGAATTAGCTAATTAAACTGTTGACAAAAGCGTTGGACATTGATAAAATTTAAATTTTATTTGACGAAAAGGCTATGAATATGGTAAGATATACCTTGTAGCGAGGTGGAGCAATATGCCAAAATCAATTTTGGACATCAAAAATTCTATTGATTGTCATTTAGGAAATCGTATTGTACTTAAAGCCAACGGTGGTCGTAAAAAAACAATTGAACGTTGTGGGGTATTAAAAGAGACTTATCCATCAGTTTTCATTGTTGAATTAGACCAAGATAAGCATAACTTTGAAAGAGTATCTTATACATACACGGATGTGCTAACAGAGAATGTACAAGTTTCATTTGAAGAGGATAATCATCAAGAAGCAGTTGCACACTAATAAAGATATAAGTAAATAATTATTATTCAATTTGAGCGAGAGGTCAACGCAAGATTAAATTGAATAAGAAGATATAAGCGTTAATGCAAAAAGCATAGCGCTTTTTTATATGTAAAATTCCGTATATTATTTTTCAAAAGACAATGTTTATTAAGTTTTTAGAGAAATATGTATAGTTTTAATCAAATATTTGGCTCCTTTATGTTAAAATCATCTTATTAATATATTGAAGAGAGGGGCGGAAAAATGATATATGAAACGGCTCCTGCCAAGATAAATTTTACGCTCGACACCCTTTTCAAAAGAGATGACGGCTATCATGAAATTGCAATGATTATGACGACGGTTGATTTAAATGATAGACTATCATTTAAAAAACGTACGGATAATAAGATTATTGTCGACATTGAGCACAACTATGTGCCTAATGATAGTAAAAATTTAGCTTATAGAGCTGCCGAATTAATGACACATACTTATGGTATTCAGCAAGGTGTAACGATAGCGATTGATAAAGACATTCCGGTATCAGCTGGTTTAGCTGGAGGTTCAGCAGATGCTGCTGCAACGATGAGAGGTATGAATCGCCTGTTCGACTTGGGTTTAACATTGCATGATTTAGCTCAATTGGGTATTCAAATTGGCACAGATGTACCGTTTTGTATTTATAATCAAACCGCTTTATGTACTGGCTTAGGTGAGAAGATTGAATTTTTAAACAAACCGCCAGCGACATGGGTAGTTTTAGCTAAACCAGATTTAGGTATTTCATCGCCAGACGTTTTTAAAGCTTTAGATTTAAATATTGCGCATGCCGTTCACACAGAAGCGTGCAAGGTAGCGATTAAACATGGTGACTATCAAAAGTTATGCCACAGTCTTTCTAATCGCTTGGAATTAGTCTCTATGGCTATGCACCCAGAAATAAAAAAGATTAAAAATAACATGCTTCAATGTGGTGCAGATGGCGCTTTAATGAGTGGTAGTGGACCAACTGTTTATGCATTAGCACAAAAAGAAAGTCAAGCTAAGAAAATATATAATGCAGTAAACGGCTGTTGTAATGAAGTTTATTTAGTAAGATTACTAGGATAGGAAGGTTGAGACAATGCGTTATAAACGAAGTGAGCGTATTGTGTTTATGACACAATATCTAATGAACCACCCCAATGAATTAATACCTTTAACATTTTTCGTTAAAAAATTTAAACAAGCAAAATCATCAATTAGCGAAGATGTACAAATTATTAAGAATACCTTTTTAAAAGAAAGACTAGGCACAGTCATTACGACGGCAGGAGCAAGTGGTGGTGTGACCTATAAACCAATGATGAGTAAAGAAGAAGCGGCAGAAGTTATCGATGACGTGATTCGTTTATTGGATGAGAAAAATCGTTTATTGCCAGGCGGATATTTATTCTTATCAGACTTAGTAGGGAACCCTACATTATTGAATAGAGTTGGTAAATTAATTGCAACAATATACATGGATGAGCAACTTGATGCAGTTGTGACAATAGCGACAAAAGGGATTTCACTTGCCAACGCGGTAGCAAACGTATTAAATTTACCTGTAGTAGTCATTCGCAAGGATAACAAAGTGACTGAAGGCTCAACAGTATCCATTAACTACGTTTCAGGTTCATCAAGAAAAATAGAAACAATGGTGCTATCGAAACGTACATTAGAAGAAAATTCTAATGTGTTGGTTGTCGATGACTTTATGAGAGCTGGTGGCTCAATTAATGGTGTGATGAATCTCATGAATGAGTTTAAAGCACATGTAAAAGGGGTATCAGTACTTGTAGAATCAAAAGAAGTTAAACAACGATTGATTGAAGATTATACTTCCTTGGTCAGATTATCTGATGTTGATGAATATAATCAAGAGTTTAACGTTGAGCAAGGTAATATTTTGTCTAAATTTTCTTAAAAGGAGTAATTACATCATGAAAACGATTAACGCTAATAGCGCACCTGAAGCTATAGGGCCTTATTCACACGCAACGGCTGTGAATGGTTTGGTATTTACATCTGGACAGCTACCATTGAATTCTAATGGTCAATTGGTAAGTGAGGATGTGCAAGAACAAACTAAACAAGTACTAGAAAATTTAAAAGTTGTGCTCAATGAAGCAGGTGCAGACTTTAATTCTGTCATTAAATCAACAATTTTCATTGCTGATATGAATGAATTTCAACAAATCAATGAAGTATACGCAGATTATTTTAGTGAACATCAACCTGCGCGTAGCTGTGTTGAAGTTTCACGTTTACCTAAAGATGTTAAAGTTGAAATTGAACTAATAGCCAAAACTAAGGAATGATAATTTTCAATGTTGAATTGTAAAGCTTCTAAAAACCACAAAGAGAGATATATACTAGGGGGGCTCACTGCATGAAAGTGACAGATGTAAGACTTAGAAAAATAGAAACAGACGGTAGAATGAAAGCACTTGTTTCAATTACTTTAGATAAGGCATTCGTTATTCATGACTTACGCGTAATTGAAGGAAATTCTGGTCTGTTCGTCGCAATGCCAAGTAAACGTACACCAGATGGTGAATTCCGTGATATTGCACATCCGATTAATTCTGATATGAGACAGGAGATTCAGGATGCTGTGATGAAAGTATATGATGAAACTGATGAAGTAGTTCCAGATAAAAATGCCTCATCAGAACAATCAGAAGACAATGATTAATATATAATTGATATAAACTTTAGAACAGGTTCAACATAATGCGGATGTTGGACCTGTTCTTTTAAAATACAAGCACATTAACATTATTATTAACAAGATGATAAGCCATTTACGTTTCTTTAACAACATCTTATAAATCTTGAAAGTGGCGTAATAATTAAATTATAATAATGACGAAGTGTAATTTTTATTGGAGGGTTAGCATTCATGCAGAGATATGCGATTATATTAGCAGCTGGTAAAGGTACAAGAATGAAGTCGAAAAGGTATAAAGTACTACATGAGGTTGCTGGGAAGCCGATGATTGAGCATGTATTAACGAATGTTAAAGCATCAGGTGTAGATCAAGTTGTAACTGTAGTAGGCCATGGTGCAGATGAGGTCAAAGAAACATTAGGACATCAATCATTGTATAGTTTTCAAGCTGAACAACTAGGTACGGCACATGCCGTGAAAACGGCTCAAGACCACTTAAGCAGTAAAGAAGGAACGACACTAGTTGTATGCGGAGATACGCCACTGATAACTGCTGAAACGTTACAAGCATTAATCGAACACCATGAGCGAAATAAGGCCCATGTCACAGTATTATCTGCAACGGCGATTAACCCATTTGGATATGGACGTATTATTCGTAATGAGCAACAACAGCTGGAACGTATAGTTGAAGAAAAAGATGCATCGGCGGCCGAAAAAACGATAAGTGAAATCAGTTCGGGTATTTTTGCTTTTGATAATCAAGTGCTCTTTGAAACGCTAAATCAGGTGCGAAATGACAATGCACAGGGAGAATATTATCTACCAGATGCAGTTGCCTTGATTTTACATAATCATGGTATTGCCGAAGTCTATCATACAGATGATTTTGATGAAATTATAGGTGTCAATGACCGTGTGATGCTTAGTCAAGCTGAAAAGGCGTTACAACAGCGTGTAAATGACTATCATATGCGAAATGGCGTAACTTTGATTGATCCAACTCAAACATATATTGCACCAGACGTTGAAATTGGTATGGATACGGTTATTGAACCTGGTGTAAGAATTACTGGGACAACAACGATTGGAGAAAATGTACATGTAGGTCAATATTCTGAAATTCATAATAGTAAGATTGCTGCACATGTCGAAATCAAGCAATCGGTGATTAATGATTCTAAAGTGGGCGCGTATACGAAAGTAGGGCCATTTGCACAATTACGTCCTGGTTCTAACCTGGGCAAAGATGTCAAGGTAGGTAACTTTGTTGAAGTTAAGAAAGCTGAGCTGAAAGATGGTGCAAAAGTATCTCACTTGAGCTATATTGGTGATGCTGAAGTCGGAGAACGTACAAATATTGGTTGTGGCTCTATCACTGTGAATTATGATGGCATAAATAAATTCCGTACAGTGATTGGAAGGGATGCCTTTATTGGATGTAATACTAATCTTATTGCACCAGTTACTGTTGGTGATGGCTCGCTCATTGCTGCAGGATCAACAATCACAGATGATATTCCTAATGATAGCTTAGCGCTTGCAAGAGCACGTCAAATCACTAAAGAAGGATATGTAAAAAAATAATACTAACAATCTAGAATATACTTTACGAACTGTAATCGTTATTCCGAATTGTCGAAATTAATAAATTTTAGTATGAATTTGATTGAGTCATAGTAAAAGACGCGTTTTTTATATATAATATGTATGCATAGAAAATAATTGGAGGACTATAAATGTTAAATAATGAATACAAGAATTCATCTTTAAAGATCTTTTCTCTTAAAGGAAATGAACCTTTGGCACAAGAAGTAGCTGATCGTGTAGGGATTGAATTAGGGAAGTGCTCTGTAAAACGTTTTAGTGATGGCGAAATTCAAATTAATATTGAAGAAAGCATCCGAGGATGTGACGTCTTTATTATTCAACCAACATCATATCCAGTCAACTTACATTTAATGGAATTGCTCATTATGATTGATGCATGCAAACGTGCGTCAGCAGCGAATATTAATATTGTGGTACCTTATTATGGATACGCACGTCAAGACAGAAAAGCACGTAGCCGTGAACCTATTACAGCAAAATTAGTAGCTAATTTAATTGAAACAGCTGGTGCAAATCGCATGATCGCTTTAGACTTACATGCGCCACAAATTCAAGGCTTCTTTGACATTCCGATTGATCATTTGATGGGTGTTCCTATTATTGGTCAACATTTCCAAAATGATCCAAACATAAATCCAGAAGAGTGTGTTGTTGTTTCACCAGATCATGGTGGTGTAACGCGTGCGCGCAAACTTGCTGACATTTTAAAAACTCCAATTGCAATTATCGATAAACGTCGCCCTAAACCTAATGTTGCAGAAGTTATGAATATCGTTGGAGATATTGAAGGGCGCACCGCAATTATTATCGATGATATTATTGATACAGCTGGAACGATAACTTTAGCTGCACAAGCGTTAAAAGATAAAGGTGCGAAAGAAGTATATGCATGTTGTACACACCCAGTACTGTCTGGTCCGGCTAAAGAACGTATCGAAAATTCAGCGATTAAAGAACTTATTGTGACAAATTCAATCTTATTAGATGAAAATCGCAAACCAGCAAATACGAAACAATTATCTGTTGCTGGACTATTAGCACAAGCTATTGTCCGTGTATATGAACGAGAATCAGTAAGCGTCTTGTTTGATTAAGCCTAGTCACAGCAATTTGACTTCAAATTCATAAGCGTGTATAATACATTCGTTCGTGATTATACGAATGAAATAAACATTTGCAAGCAATGTTCGCATTGATGGGCAAATGAGGAGTGCTCTGTAAGAGAGCAAAATTCGAAAGGTGGAAATTAGAATGGCTTCATTAAAGTCAATCATCCGTCAAGGTAAACAAACTCGTTCAGAACTTAAAAAGATTAGAAGTTTAGGTAAAGTTCCTGCAGTTGTTTACGGTTATAGTACAAAAAATACTTCTGTTAAAGTTGATGAAGTTGAATTCATCAAAGTTATCCGTGAAGTTGGTCGTAACGGGGTTATCGATTTAGGCGTTGGCTCTAAATCAATTAAAGTTATGGTGTCAGATTACCAATTTGATCCGTTAAAAAACCAAATTACACATATTGACTTCTTAGCTATTAACATGACTGAAGAACGTACAGTAGAAGTGCCTGTACACTTAGTTGGTGAAGCAGTGGGTGCTAAAGAAGGTGGCGTTGTTGAACAACCATTATTCTACTTACAAGTTACAGCTACACCAGAAAATATCCCAGAAGCAATTGAAGTAGACGTTACTGACTTACAAATTAACGACAGCTACACAGTAGCAGATGTTAAAGTAACAGGTGACTACACTATTGAAGATGAACCAGAAACTTCAATCGTAACAGTAGTTCCACCAACTGAAGAACCAACTGAAGAAGAAGTGGAAGCTATGGAAGGCGATGCTGCTACGCCAGAACCAGAAGTTGTAGGAGAATCTAAAGAAGACGAAGAAGCTGAAGAATAAAGCTTATAACATTATTGTTTAGCTAATTGTACGATTTACAATTAATAGCTTATAGTGAGCCAAGTTAATTGTGATGTATAAAAGCGACGAATCATCGTCTTATATGAGCACTAAACTTATCAACATAAGTTTAGTGCTTTTTTGTGTTATGATGATGAATGATATAAAATAGTGTGTATCTTTAAAAAGTAAAGAATCAACTTATTTTAATAATGATAACCATATAATAATAGAATTAGAAAAACATACATGAGTGAGTCAATCTAAATAAATGCATCATGTATGGTACATTAATTTACAATTTGGCATGGAGGTTTCAACATATGAAATGTATTGTTGGTCTTGGAAATATAGGCAAACGATTCGAACATACAAGACACAATATTGGTTTTGAAGTGGTAGATTATCTTTTAGATAAATACCATTTTAATTTAGATAAACAAAAATTCAAAGGTGCATATACCATTGAGCGTATTGGTAATGATAAAGTCATGTTTATCGAACCAATGACAATGATGAATTTATCGGGGCAAGCAGTTGGGCCTTTAATGGATTATTACAATGTAGCAATAGATGAACTTATCGTGCTTTATGATGATTTAGATCTTAACCAAGGTCAAGTCAGATTAAGACAAAAGGGTAGTGCAGGTGGTCATAATGGTATGAAATCGATTATTCAACATTTAGGCACGGAGCAATTTAAGCGTATTCGCATCGGTGTTGGTAGACCGACTAATGGCATGTCAGTACCTGATTATGTATTACAAAAATTTTCAAAAGAAGAAATGATGACAATGGATCATGTAGTTGAACATGCAGCTCAAGCAGTAGAAGCATTTATCGATACGTCACGCTTTGACCATGTCATGAATAACTTTAATGGTGACGTCAATTGAAATCAGTGATAGCAGAATACATCCAACAAGATAAACGTTTCCAAGAATTAGATCAGGTATTTGGGCAAGAAAATATTTTAGTCACTGGATTATCTCCATCGGCTAAAGCTACAATTATCGCGGAAAAATATCTTACTGACCATAAGCAAATGCTCCTTATAACAAATAATCTCTACCAAGCAGATAAATTAGAAACAGATTTATTGCAGTATATTGATTCGGCAGAAGTATACAAATATCCTGTACAAGATATTATGACAGAAGAATTTTCAACCCAAAGCCCTCAACTTATGAGCGAACGCGTACGCACACTTACTGCGTTAGCACAAAATGAGAAAGGGTTATTTATCGTGCCATTAAATGGTTTGAAAAAATGGCAAACACCTATAGACATATGGCAAGCACATCAAATCCATTTACATATTGGTCAAGATATTGATGTGGCACATTTACTACAGCAACTTGTGAACATGGGGTATCGCCGTGAATCTGTTGTTTCCCATATCGGTGAATTCTCAGTGCGTGGTGGTATTATCGACATCTATCCGTTGATTGGCGAACCGGTAAGAATCGAGTTGTTTGATACGGAAGTCGACTCAATTCGAGATTTTGATATTGAAACCCAACGTTCCAATAATAATTTAGATGGTGTCTCAATCAGTTCTGCAAGTGACTATGTCATCACTGATGATGTCATTAAGCATTTACAAAGCAATTTAAAAGCTGCATATGAAGACACACGTCCAAAAATTGAAACATCGGTAAGGAATGACTTGAAAGAAACCTATGAAAGTTTCAATCTTATAGACACGACAGCCGTCGACCACCAATTATTACGACGTTTAGTTGCATTTATGTATGAAACGCCTGCTACTTTGATTGATTATTTTCAACAAGATGCCATTGTCGTAGTTGATGAATATAATCGTATCAAAGAAACAGAAGAAACGTTGACCACTGAAGTCGAGGACTTTATTCATAATTTAATAGAAAGTGGTAATGGTTTTATTGGGCAAACTTTTATGCAATATGACGGTTTTGAACATTTATTAACTCATTTTCCAGTGGCATACTTCACACTGTTTACATCCTCAATGACTGTTAAATTAGCTGATATTATCAAGTTTTCTTGTAAGCCAGTGCAACAGTTTTATGGACAATATGATATTATGCGTTCTGAGTTTCAACGCTACGTACAAAATGACTATACGATTGTAGTCTTGGTAGAAACAGAAACAAAGGTGGAACGTATTCAGGCAATGCTAAACGAAATGCATATTCCTACCGTTAAAAATATTCACAGCGGTATTGCCAGTGGACAAGCTATTGTGACGGAAGGAAGTTTATCTGAAGGTTTTGAACTACCTTATATGCAACTCGTGGTAATTACTGAACGAGAATTGTTTAAAACAAAACAGAAGAAACAGCGCAAACGTTCTAAGACAATATCAAATGCTGAAAAGATAAAATCATATCAAGATTTAAAAGTAGGTGACTATGTAGTTCATGTACATCACGGGGTAGGCCGCTATTTAGGTGTAGAAACACTTGAAGTTGGGGATGTTCATCGCGACTATATAAAATTACAATATAAAGGTACAGATCAATTATTTGTTCCAGTTGACCAAATGGATCAAGTCCAAAAATATGTTGCTTCAGAAGACAAATCGCCTAAATTAAATAAACTTGGTGGCTCTGAATGGAAGAAAACCAAAGCCAAGGTACAACAAAGCGTTGAAGATATTGCTGAAGAATTGATTGCTTTATATAAAGAACGAGAAATGTCAGTAGGTTACCAATTTGGAGAAGATACAGCTGAGCAACAAGCTTTTGAATTAGACTTTCCATATGAGTTAACACCTGATCAAGCAAAATCGATTGAAGAAATTAAAGCAGATATGGAACTACAAAAACCAATGGATCGTCTGTTATGTGGTGATGTTGGCTATGGTAAGACTGAAGTAGCGATTCGTGCAGCTTTTAAAGCAGTAATGGAAGGTAAACAGGTTGCATTTTTAGTTCCAACGACGATTCTTGCTCAACAACATTACGAAACATTGATTGAGCGAATGCAAGATTTCCCGGTTGAAATTCAACTTGTCAGTCGTTTTAGAACGGCGAAAGAGGTTAGAAAGACGAAAGAAGGGTTGAAGTCTGGTTATGTTGATATCGTTGTAGGGACACACAAGCTACTAAGCAAAGATATTCGATATAAGGATTTAGGGTTGCTTATTGTAGATGAAGAGCAACGATTTGGTGTTCGCCATAAAGAACGTATTAAGACATTGAAAACGAATGTTGATGTCTTAACACTAACAGCAACACCTATACCAAGAACGCTGCATATGAGTATGCTTGGTGTGCGTGATTTGTCAGTAATTGAAACGCCACCAGAAAATCGCTTCCCAGTTCAAACGTATGTGCTAGAACAAAATACGAATTTTATTAAAGAAGCATTAGAGCGCGAACTATCTAGAGATGGTCAGGTGTTCTATTTATACAATAAAGTTCAGTCGATATATGAAAAGCGTGAACAACTACAAATGCTCATGCCTGAAGCAAGTATTGCTGTAGCACATGGACAAATGACTGAACGGGATTTAGAAGAAACTATGCTAAGTTTTATCAATGGAGACTACGATATATTAGTAACAACTACGATTATAGAGACAGGTGTGGATGTACCAAATGCCAATACATTGATTATTGAAGAAGCGGATCGATTTGGTTTAAGTCAATTGTATCAATTAAGAGGACGTGTTGGACGTTCGAGTCGTATCGGTTATGCTTATTTCTTACATCCGACAAATAAAGTATTAACCGAAACAGCTGAAGATCGTTTGCAAGCGATTAAGGAATTTACAGAGCTAGGATCTGGTTTCAAGATTGCGATGCGCGATTTAAATATTCGTGGTGCGGGTAACTTATTAGGTAAACAGCAACATGGCTTTATCGATTCAGTTGGATTTGATCTATATTCACAAATGTTAGAAGAAGCAGTAAATGAAAAACGCGGTATAACTGAAGAAACGCCAGATACACCTGAAGTAGAGATGGTATTAAATTTAGATGCCTATCTGCCAGCAGAATATATTCAAAACGAACAGGCTAAAATTGAGATATATAAAAAGTTAAGAAAAGTTGAAAATGAGGCACAACTTGACGATATTAGAGATGAATTGATGGATCGTTTTAATGATTATCCGATAGAAGTTGAACGTTTACTTGATAGTGTACAAATTAAGATGCATGCATTACGTGCTGGGGTAACCTTGATAAAAGATCAAGGAAAAACAGTGGATATTACATTATCGGTGCAAGGAACGAAAGACATCGATGGTGAAGCATTGTTTAAACAAACACAACCGCTTGGTCGAGCTATGAAAGTAGGTGTTCAAGACGGGGTGATGAAAGTTACTTTGAAAAAATCAACACAATGGCTTGAGAATTTAAAATTTTTAGTGAAATGTCTAGAAGAAAGTAGAGTTATTAAAGATGAAGACGAAATCCGCATTTAGTGGTGTAGTGGTACTGACTGGTGCGCTCATTGTTGTCAAAGTATTAAGTGCACTTTATCGTGTACCGTATCAAAATGTATTGGGTGATGAAGGATTGTATGCCTATCAGCAAATATATCCTATTGTTGCGTTAGGCATGATATTATCAATGAATGCAATTCCTAGTGCAGTAACGCAAACTTTAGGTGGACATGGTACGGCGCAAAGATATTCAATGGTGCTTCGATATTTGCAGATAGTAGCTATTTTTATTACTGCATTATTATTTCTGTTAGCGCATCCAATGGCATGGATGATGGGAGATGTTCATCTAGAAATAATGATTAGAGCAGCAAGTTTAAGTTTCTTATTTGTTGGGGTTTTAGGCGTATTAAGAGGTCATTATCAAAGTCAACAATTAATGACTATTCCAGCAATTTCCCAGGTAATAGAGCAGATAATTCGAGTTACAGTTATCTTTGTAGCGATAGGATTATTTATACTTTATGGAAGAACGATTTATCAAGCTGGCATGCTTGCAATTTTAGGTTCATCGGTTGGTTTTCTAGGTTCAAGTCTTTATTTAATCTATCATCGACCGTTTAAATATATGCGTCAGCTAGATACGACGACCATACCATGGCGCCGACTAATGTTAGCAGTTATGGTGTTCGCTATAAGTCAACTATTAGTTATTTTATGGCAGTTCATCGACAGTTTTACAGTAGTACACATGTTAAAATCAAACCATTTATCATTTCATGAAGCGATTAAGCAAAAAGGCATCTATGATCGTGGCGCATCATTTATTCAAATGGGCTTAATTGTCACAACAACTTTTAGTTTTGTGTTGATTCCGTTATTAACATGTGCGTTGCAAGAACAACAATGGAATTTAATGAATCGTTATGCGAATGCCTCTCTGAAAATTACTATATTAATTAGTAGTGCTGCCGCAGTAGGATTAGTTAATTTATTACCATTGATGAATCAAGTTTTTTTTAAAACCAACAGTTTAGTCATAACGCTAAGTGTTTATATGATAACGGTAATATTGGTATCATTAATTATGATGTATATTGCTTTATTACAAGTGTTTAATGAGGTTGCAACGGTGATGATTAGTGTTGGTATTGGTTTAATCGTTAAAGGGCTGTTAAATATTATGTTGATTTATCAATTAGGAATTTTAGGTGCCAGTGTGAGTACCGTCTTGTCTTTAAGTGTGACAGGTTTGATTTGTCATCAGCGTGTAACGACACGTTATAAAATGCAAGGAATGGGTCGATTCTTTATTAAATTATTGGCAAGCATGTTAGTTATGAGTCTTGTCGTGCAAGCTGTGATGTGGCTTATTCCTACAACGGGACGCATTGGTGGATTACTTGAACTTCTAATTGCGGCATTTGCAGGAGTTGGGATATTTACCTGGCTTATAGCTGAATGGCGTATGTTAAGCTATAGAGAACTAAAACACTTACCTTATGGAGATAAATTATATCATTTTAAAACAAGGAGTCGACGATAATATGACGCATAAGATTACAATTATTGGTCTTGGAAATTATGGTTTAGACGATTTACCATTAGGAATATATCGATTTATTCAACAACAAGACTGTGTATATGCACGAACGTTAGCACATCCTGTTATAGAAGCATTGCGTGAGGATATACATTTTGAAACGTTTGATGATATCTATGAAGCACATCAATCTTTTGAAGATGTTTATCAAACCATTGTCGATCGTTTATTAGAATTGGCACAACAACAAGACGTCATTTATGCGGTGCCCGGTCATCCTTATGTTGCAGAAACAACGACGATGCTATTGTTAGAAGCGGAGAAGCAACGAGATGATGTCAGTGTGAATGTACTTGGAGGGAAAAGTTTTATCGATGATATTTTTGCCGCGGTAAAAATTGATCCGAATGATGGCTTTACAATGTTGGATGGTACAGATATACAGCCAGAACGTTTGAATGTGCGCACAGCTACAATCATTACACAAGTTTATAGTAATATGGTAGCTGCAGATTTGAAAATTACTTTGATGGAACGCTATCCGGATGATTACCATGTTAAAATCGTTGATGGTGCGCATGGTGATAATGCACAAATAACGGAGTTACCGCTCTACGAATTAGACCGTGATGCATCTTATTTTAATAATCTAACTAGTGTTTTTGTACCTGCAGTTGAAGACGAGCGTGTGCTATATTCAGACTTTGATTTTGCGGTACAAACCATTGACACACTTGTCGATGATGACCACGGTTGTCCTTGGGATCAAGCGCAAACACATGCCTCATTGAAACGCTATTTACTAGAAGAAACATTTGAATTATTTGAAGCGATTGATAATAAAGATGATTGGCATATGATTGAAGAACTTGGTGATATTTTACTACAAGTATTATTACATACGAGTATTGGTAAAAAAGAAGGCTATATGGATATACGTGAAGTTATTGACGGCTTAAATGCTAAAATGATTCGACGTCATCCTCATATCTTTGGAGAACAACATGCAGAAACAATAGATGATTTAAATACTATTTGGCTAGAGGCGAAACAACAAGAAGGCAAAACACCACGCGTCAAATTCGAGAAAGTATTTGCAGACCACTTCATGTCGTTGTATGATAAAACCAAAAATAAAGACTTTGATGAAAATATGCTCAAAGCCTATTTACAGCAAGGAGAGGCAGAGTCATGAGATTAGATAAATATTTAAAGGTATCACGTTTAGTAAAACGACGTACCTTGGCTAAAGAAATCAGTGACCAAGGTCGTATTACTGTTAATGGTAACGTTGCTAAAGCAGGTACAGATGTTGAGGTTGAAGATGAATTAGTCATTCGCTTTGGTCAAAAGTTAGTTACAGTTAAAGTAACTGCATTAAATGAACATGCAACAAAAGAAAATGCTAAAGGCATGTACGAATTGATCAAAGAAGAACGTACTAAAAATGAACCACAATTTGATGAATAATGGCTTAAAGGAGGTGACAAGCATTGGATAAAAAAGTAGAACAAATAGGTAATCAGTACACATCACAAAGAAACAAACAAAAGCAACGAAATAAGATGAAAATGCGTATTGTTCGCCGTAGAATTACAGTGTTTGGTGGTATACTATTAGCCATTATATTAATGTTAATTATCGTGCTTGTCCTTCAAAAGCAAAGTAATAGTGAAGATGCTGCTGAACGAAAACATAAAGAAGAACAATTTCAAAAACAACAAGATGAAGAAATTGCATTAAAAGAGGAACTGAGTAATTTGAACGACTCGGATTACGTAGAGAAAATTGCGCGTGATGATTACTATTTGAGTAATAAAGGAGAGGTTATCTTTAAATTGCCAAGTGATAAACAGTCAGATAAGTCAAAGTCGACAGATGATGATCGCTAATCGCTTTATAAAATAGTAAAAACAATTAAATATAGAGGATACAGTTAACAGTTTTATTAGAAACAGCAGCTAATCTTAAAATAATCTAGCTATAGCATTGTGAAAATATTAAAACAGGAATATAATAAGGATAAAATCGAATCATATCGGGAGGATTTATTTAGAATATGTCAATCGAAGTAGGAAATAAGCTTAAAGGTAAAGTCACAGGTATCAAAAAATTTGGTGCGTTCGTCGAATTACCTGAAGGGAAAAGTGGCTTAGTACACATTAGTGAAGTGGCAGATAATTACGTTGAAAATGTAGAGGACCATTTATCAATCGGTGATGAAGTTGAAGTTAAAGTATTATCAATTGCGGATGACGGAAAAATCAGCTTATCAATTAAAAAAGCAAAAGATCGACCACGTAGACCACAACACAAATCACATCATAGTAAACCGCCACAAAAAGCTGAAGATTTTGAAAAGAAACTAAGTAATTTCTTAAAAGATAGTGAAGATAAACTCACAACGATTAAACGACAAACAGAATCTAGACGTGGTGGTAAAGGTTCAAGACGTTAATGCGGTTAAAAATAGACTGTTTCTACTCAAGGAGCAGTCTATTTTTATTGACGGCCCTTTGATAAAAATAGATACAGATTAAAATTATAAAAGGTGGGATTATATGAAAGTAGACACGAGTGGTTGGACTGTAGAGGACCATATTGTCTTAGCCGTATCTACAGGTGTTGATAGCATGTGCCTGTTATACGCTTTAACCCATCTCTATCGTGACACCTATCGCAAGTTAACATGTCTACATGTCAATCATGGTTTGCGAGAAGAATCGATAGAGGAAGAACGTTTTTTTCAAACCTACTGTGAACAACATCAGTTATCATATGATATTAAACATTTAGATTTATCACATTTAGTATCTTCCGGGAAAAGTATACAAAATGACTCACGACAAATGCGTTATCAATGGTTTGATTATAAAATGCATGAATTAAATGCGGATGTGTTACTCACTGCACATCATTTAGATGATCAACTTGAAACCATCTTTTACCGTTTGTTTTCTGGACGGGCAACACGCAGTCGATTAGGCATGTCTTATCTTACGGCGAGAGAGCAATACAAAATATGCCGACCATTACTACAATCTCATAAACAAGACATCCGATATTTTCAACAAGTGCATCATGTGCCTTTTTATGAAGATTGTTCAAATCATATAAATAAATATGTACGTAATGACATTCGCAATCGCTTAATACCTGAAATTAATGATAATGAGCAATTAGATGTTGAGCAATTATTGAAATTAAAAGCCTGGCATGATGCACAGATGGAGCAATTAGAAAATAAAACTTCGCGATTCATTCAAGATTATGTGAATATGAATCATAATCATACTATGATAACGTGCCCAAGAACACGATTCAATTGTCTGCCATACTACGATAAAGTCATGCTGATGGACTGCTTACTACAGTATACGGATATTCCTGCACCATACTCTGAAAGAACATATTATGAATGGTTCCATCAAATAGCTAATGATAAAGCCCAATTTGAAATTGGGTTAACAGAACAATGGCATATTAAAATTGCATATGATAAATTTATAATAATGGCTAAATACCAACAGCAAACATCAGTTGAACCTATTAAAATTTATCACCATGGGCATTACCATTTTGGCAATAGTCATATTATAGTTGACGAGCAAATGCCAGCTGATGTTTTCCCGCTGACGATTCGTACGCGTAAAAACGGGGATATTTTTTGCTTAAATGGACAAACAGCACATAAAAAAGTCAGCCGTTTGATGATTGACCACAAGGTAGACATGAATGAAAGAAATATAATGCCTATTGTTGTTGATGCTGAGCAGCATATTATAGCGGTTGGCCAACTATATATATCACGAACCCACCAAGATTATTTAACTATTAATAACGGAGATGAATAACTATGCATAATGATTTAAAGGAAATAATTTTAACAGAAGAAGAGATTCAAACACTTTGTAAAACACTAGGAGAACAAATCACACAAGATTATCAAAATAAACCATTAGTTTGTGTTGGGATCTTAAAAGGTTCTGTTATGTTTATGGCAGATTTAATTAAACGCATTGATACACATCTTGCTATAGATTTTATGGATGTTTCAAGTTATCACGGAGGTACAGAATCTACTGGTGAGGTTCAAATTATTAAAGATTTAGGTACATCAATTGAGAATAAAGATGTCTTAATCATTGAAGATATATTAGAGACAGGAACAACTTTAAAATCAATTACTGAGTTACTACAATCTAGAAAAGTAAATTCATTAGAAATTGTAACGCTATTAGACAAACCTAATCGCCGAAAAGCAGATATCGAAGCAAAATATGTAGGTAAAAAAATTCCCGATGAATTTGTTGTAGGTTATGGCTTAGATTATGGAGAACATTATCGTAATTTACCTTACATTGGCACGCTTAAACCCGAAGTTTACACAAAATAAGTGATTTATCTTCTGATATAAAATAAAGTAAAATACTATGCGAAAAATGTCTAATAGTGTAGACTCGATTTATATAACTCTCTTAAATAAATAGTGTACAAAAGAAATGAAACTATAATGTTTTATGTGCTATAGAAAATAGTGATAATAGGGAATGTAATAATGATAAGTAAAAAGGCTATAGAAACTAATATTAAAGTTGAAATACTAGCCTTAAAAAGATGTATTGTGTTACAATTTTTGTTAGTTTTATTATGGAAGTAGGAGGAAACGACGCATGCAAAAAGCATTTCGCAATGTGCTAGTTATCGCAATTATTGGCGTTATTTTGTTTGGCGTTTTCAATTATATAAACAATAATGGGAACATGCCAAAGCAACTTACATATACGCAATTTGTTAAACAGTTGGATAAAGGTGAACTGAAGTCTTTAGAAATCCAACCAGAGCAAAATGTTTACATGGTAAGTGGTAAGACGAAAAAAGATGAAGATTATTCATCAACAATACTTTATAACAATGAAAAAGACTTACAAAACATCACAGATAAAGCAAAAAAACAAGATGGGTTAAAATTCACTGTTAAAGAAGAAGAAAAACAAAGTGTATTTGTAAGTATCTTAACAACACTTATTCCAGTTTTAATTATTGCATTATTGTTCATCTTCTTCCTAAGTCAAGCACAAGGTGGGGGACAAGGCGGTCGTATGATGAACTTTGGTAAATCCAAAGCAAAAATGTACGATAACAAGAAACGTCGTGTACGCTTTAGTGATGTTGCCGGTGCTGACGAAGAGAAACAGGAATTAATTGAAATTGTTGACTTCTTAAAAGATAATAAGAAATTTAAACAAATGGGCTCACGTATACCTAAAGGTGTGCTTTTAGTAGGGCCTCCAGGTACAGGTAAAACATTGCTTGCGCGTGCCGTGGCCGGTGAAGCTGGTGCACCATTCTTCTCAATCAGTGGTTCAGACTTCGTTGAAATGTTCGTTGGTGTCGGCGCAAGTCGTGTGCGTGACTTATTTGAAAATGCTAAAAAGAATGCGCCTTGTATTATTTTCATCGATGAAATCGATGCCGTAGGTCGTCAACGTGGTGCAGGTGTTGGTGGTGGCCATGATGAACGAGAACAAACACTCAACCAACTCTTAGTAGAAATGGATGGCTTCGGTGAAAATGAAGGTATTATCATGATTGCAGCAACAAACCGACCAGACATTTTAGACCCAGCATTATTACGTCCAGGTCGTTTTGACCGTCAAATTCAAGTAGGTCGCCCTGATGTAAAAGGTCGTGAAGCGATTCTACATGTTCACGCTAAAAACAAACCGCTTGATGAAACTGTAGATTTAAAAGCTATTTCTCAAAGAACACCAGGATTTTCTGGTGCTGATTTAGAAAACTTACTAAATGAGGCATCATTGATTGCTGCGCGTGAAGGTAAAAATAAAATTGATATGCGCGATATCGAAGAAGCAACCGACCGCGTTATTGCTGGTCCAGCTAAGAAATCTCGTGTTATTTCTGATAAGGAACGAAATATCGTGGCACATCATGAAGCAGGACATACCATTATTGGGATGGTACTTGACGAGGCGGAAATTGTGCATAAAGTAACTATCGTACCACGTGGTCAAGCCGGTGGATATGCGATGATGTTACCTAAACAAGATCGCTTCTTAATGACAGAACCAGAATTGTTAGACAAAATTTGTGGTTTGCTTGGTGGACGTGTGTCTGAAGATATTAACTTTGGTGAAGTATCTACAGGGGCATCAAACGACTTTGAAAGAGCTACCCAAATTGCACGCTCAATGGTCACAGAATATGGTATGAGTAAAAAATTAGGACCATTACAATTTTCTAATAGTAGTAGCGGGCAAGTCTTCTTAGGCAAAGATATGCAAGGTGAACCTAATTATTCAGGTCAAATTGCTTATGAAATCGATAAAGAAGTACAACGTATTATTAAAGAACAATATGAACGTTGTAAACAAATATTAATAGAACATCAAGATCAGTTAAAACTTATTGCTAAAACACTATTAACTGAGGAAACATTAGTTGCTGAACAAATTCGCTCATTATTCTATGATGGTAAAATGCCAGAAGTAGATTATGATAGTGCAAAAATAGTAAATAAAGACGATACTGATTTTAGCGATGGTAAATATGGCAAATCGTATGATGAAATTCGTGAAGAACAATTAGAGCAAGGTGACAAAGACGAAGACACGAACAAAGATGCATCAGAAAAAGATCGTGCATCTGAGTCAGATGACACAGCACACGAACAAGCACCAAATATTGATAAACCATATAATCCAAGTGATCCAAACCAGCCTGATCATAGACAACAATGATATTAATCTGTCTCCTTCTGCATATGAATTACTGCGGAAGGAGACTTTTTGATTTTTTTAACGAAACGAAACTGATACAAGCAGGTCATTTTGTTGATATAAACAACAGGTGTATAATAATTGCTCATAATAAGAAAAAACTTGATAAATAAAATATAAAAGTATATAAGGAGATTGTTTATGACACATGATTATATAGTAAAAGCATTGGCGTATGGTGGAGAAATAAGAGCATATGCTGCACTTACCACAGAATCCGTACAAGAAGCTCAAACGCGTCATTATACTTGGCCAACTGCTTCTGCAGCTATGGGAAGAACTATGACTGCCACATTGATGATGGGGGCAATGCTCAAAGGAGCGCAAAAATTAACAGTTACAGTTGACGGCAAAGGGCCGATAGGTAAAATTATTGCTGATGCTGATGCGCGAGGTAATATACGCGCTTATGTCGATCATCCTCAAACACATTTTCCATTAAATGCACAAGGAAAATTAGATGTAAAACGTGCAGTAGGAACAGAGGGGTCCATTATGGTAGTAAAAGATGTTGGAATGAAGGATTATTTTACAGGAACAAGTCCGATAGTGTCCGGAGAACTAGGAGAAGACTTCACATATTATTATGCAACAAGTGAACAAACACCATCTTCTGTTGGTTTAGGAGTGCTAGTTAATCCAGATAACTCTATTAAAGCAGCAGGTGGCTTTGTAATACAGGTTATGCCAGGCGCATCAAATGATACGATTACGCATTTAGAAAATGTAATTAAGCACATGACACCAGTATCCAAACTGATTGAACAAGGGTTAACACCTGAAAGCATTCTAAGCGAAATTCTTGGACAGGAACACGTTCAAATCATCGATAAGACACCCGTTCAGTTCGAATGTCAATGCAGTCATGAAAAATTTTTAAATGCTATTAAAGGGTTAGGAGAAGCAGAAATACAAGATATGATTACAAAGGATCATGGCGCAGAGGCTACATGTCATTTTTGTAATCAAAAATATAACTATACTGAAGCGGAGCTACAGGGGGTTCTCGAACAATTACAAGCATAGCATGAGTCAATGGTAGTTTAGATGATACTAGGTCAGGGAAACACAAAGATGTATAATAGTTTTAGAGACATAAATGGGTAAATACATTTGTTTTTTTAGAAAATTCTGATATGATATAACTATATCCGATTAAAGAACTAAGCATTTAGTCAAACTAGAATAAAGGAGTGTTTTTAATGGCACAAAAAATAGTTGATAATATTACAGAAATTATTGGCAATACACCAGTAGTCAAATTGAGAAACGTTGTAGACGCTGATGCAGCAGATGTATACGTGAAATTAGAATATCAAAATCCAGGTGGTTCTGTTAAAGATCGTATTGCGCTTGCTATGATAGAAAAAGCAGAAAAAGAAGGTAAAATTAAACCTGGCGATACGATAGTTGAACCTACAAGTGGTAACACTGGTATCGGACTTGCATTTGTTTGTGCTGCGAAAGGCTATAAAGCTGTATTTACAATGCCAGAAACAATGAGTTTAGAGCGCCGTAATTTATTGAAAGCTTATGGTGCAGAAGTAGTATTAACACCCGGATCAGAAGCGATGAAAGGTGCAATTAAAAAGGCTAAAGAATTAAAAGAAGAACATGGTTATTTCGAACCACAACAATTTGAAAACCCAGCAAACCCTGAAATTCACGAATTGACTACAGGTCCAGAAATTGTTGAACAATTTGAAGGTAAACAAATTGATGCTTTCTTAGCTGGTGTAGGTACGGGAGGAACTTTATCAGGTGCTGGTAAAGTATTAAAAGAAAAATATCCAAATATTGAAATCGTGGCAATCGAACCAGAAGCATCTCCAGTATTAAGTGGAGGTGAACCTGGTCCACACAAATTACAAGGTTTAGGTGCTGGTTTCGTTCCAGACACACTTAACACAGATATCTATGATAGCATCATTCAAGTTGGCAATGACATTGCGATGGAAACATCACGTCGTGTGGCTAAAGAAGAAGGTATTTTAGCAGGTATTTCTTCAGGTGCAGCCATTCACGCAGCAATTCAAAAAGCTAAAGAATTAGGTAAAGGAAAAACAGTATTAACCGTATTACCAAGTAATGGCGAACGTTACTTATCTACACCGTTATATTCATTTGACGACTAATTTATAGTTCATTTAATTATGCTAGTGAAGTCCCAGTTGGCTTCACTGGCTTTTTTGTTTTTTGAAAAAGCCAGTGTAAAATCTATAAGAGAAATAGATGAATTTTAAATTGCAAATACTGAAATGTTTCTCAAATGAGTGTATCATTATTTATAAGTTAATGATTTAAATGTAGTTGCAGTGTTACATATTCATTTTTTAAGAAAGCAAAGGGTGAAAAAAATGACGAAAACAAAAATTATGGGCATTTTAAATGTGACGCCGGATTCGTTCTCTGATGGGGGTAAATACAATTCAGTGGACAAGGCAGTCGCACGAGCAAAAGAGATGATAGATGAAGGTGTGGATATCATCGATGTGGGTGGCGTATCCACAAGACCAGGTCATACGGAAGTATCATTAGAGGAAGAAGTGGAACGCGTTGTACCTGTAGTAGAACAATTGGTTAAATTAGACGTTCAAATTTCTGTTGATACATATCGTAGTGAGGTAGCAGAGGCTTGTTTAAAGCTTGGGGCTACAATGATAAATGACCAATGGGCGGGATTATATGACCCTAAAATATTTGATGTGGTTAGTGACTATAATGCAGAAATTGTGTTAATGCATAACGGCGATGGTCAGAGAGAACAACCTGTTGTTGAAGAAATGCTATTATCGTTATTGACTCAGGCTAATAAAGCAGAAATGGCAGGCATAGAAAAAGGGAACATATGGTTAGACCCTGGTATTGGTTTTGCTAAATCAAGAAGTGAAGAAAAAGAAGTCATGGCACGATTAGATGAACTTGTGGCAACAGAATATCCAGTGCTATTAGCCACGAGTCGTAAACGCTTTATTAAAGAAATGATTGGCAAAGAGACAACGCCAGCAGAACGAGATGAAGCAACAGCTGCTACGACGGTTTATGGTATAATGAAAGGCATTCAGGCGGTTCGCGTGCATAATGTAGACTTAAATGTAAAGCTTGCACAAAGCATCGACTTTTTAAAGGAGAATGAACATGAGCGACATCATCTTTCTTAATGGCATGCGTTTTTATGGCTATCATGGAGCGCTTCATGCAGAAAATGAACTTGGCCAAATTTTTATAGTAGATGTAACACTTAAAGTTGATTTGACTGAAGCAGGGAAAACGGATAATGTCAAAGACACTGTGCATTATGGTGAGGTCTTTGAAGATGTTAAAAACATTGTTGAAGGGCCATCTTGTCAATTGATAGAACATCTTGCAGAACGTATTGCAAAACGTATAAATTCACACTATAATCGTGTAATGGAAACGAAAGTCAGAATCACTAAAGAAAATCCTCCGATTGCAGGTCATTATGATGGCGTTGGTATAGAAATAGTGAGGGAGAATTATTAAATGGTACAAGCTTATCTAGGTTTAGGAAGTAATATTGGCAATCGTCATAAACAGTTGATGCAGGCAATAGACATCCTTGATCATTTTGATGGTATTAAGGTTACACAAGTTTCTCCAATATACGAAACAGCTCCTGTGGGTTATACAGAACAACCACAATTCTTAAATTTATGTGTTGAAATAAATACGCAACTTACACCACGAGAATTGCTCAATTGTTGTTTAGAAACTGAAAAACAGTTACATCGAGTGAGAGAAGTACGTTGGGGTCCACGCACATTAGATGTTGATATCTTATTATATGGAGATGACATCATAGAGTTGGATCAACTAACGATTCCCCACCCAAGGATAACAGAACGTGCATTCGTATTGATACCCCTCAATGACATTGCGTCGACGAAAATAGAACCTCATTCCAAACAAACGATTGGAAACCTAGTTAAGGCAGACGATTCAGTTAAAAAGTATAAACAATGAGAGGCTAATGAAATATGTGGAAAACTGGAGACGTAGAAATTGAAATAGCGTCGTATTAATCCCTTATGTATGGTGGGGGAATATTATTCCACTTTCCGACTTACCGTTTCTCAGTTAATGGCAATAGTGATAATCATCATCCTAACTTGAGAAAAAATGCTTGATTAATCGGGTATAGATGTTGTAATGATAAGATGAAAAGCCTTAGGTAATTCACGGATAATTTATCGTACCTTCCATTACCTCGAAACATGAGCACTTATAGATGAGCCAACTTTAAAAGATAAAGTGGAAATTGCTTTATTACATACGCGCCGTCTTGTAGAATTAAAGGGAGAAAAGATTGGTGTTATGGAAATGCGTAAACACACTTCTTGGTAATTAAAAGGTGTTAATGGCCATGGCAAAGCATGTAAAGCCCTTAAGCCGAAACAGAACAAGGAATGATTATACCTTACAACATTTCCAACAAGAAATTATGCAACAACCAACAGAAAAACAAGAAGTTTAAAGGAGAGAGCAGAATGTCAGAAGAAATGAATGACCAAATGCAGGTCCGTCGTCAAAAGCTACAAGAACTAATCGATTTAGGTATTGATCCTTTTGGGAAACGCTTCGAACGTACAGCTATGGCTGATGACTTAAAAGGAGCATGGGATCAATATTCTAAAGAGGAATTACATGATAAAGAGGCAGAAAGTCATGTAACCATCGCAGGTCGTTTAATGACTAAACGTGGTAAAGGTAAAGCAGGTTTTGCACATATTCAAGACTTGTCAGGTCAAATTCAAATATATGTACGTAAAGATCAAGTTGGAGAAGAACAGTTTGATATTTGGAAAATCGCTGACCTTGGAGACATTGTTGGTATTGATGGTGTTATGTTTAAAACGAATACAGGTGAATTAACAGTTAAAGCTAAAACCTTCACTTTATTATCTAAAGCATTACGTCCGTTACCTGATAAATTCCATGGTTTACAAGATATTGAACAACGCTATCGCCAACGTTATCTAGATTTAATTACAAACAAAGAAAGTACGCAAACGTTCATTCATCGTAGTAAAATCATTCAAGAAATGCGTAACTATTTAAATAATAAAGGATTTTTAGAAGTAGAAACACCAATGATGCATCAAATACCTGGTGGAGCTGCTGCACGTCCATTTGTGACACATCATAATGCCTTAGATGCAACTTTATATATGCGAATAGCTATTGAATTACATTTAAAACGTCTTATTGTAGGTGGCTTAGAAAAAGTATATGAAATAGGTCGTGTGTTCCGTAACGAAGGTGTCTCAACTCGACATAACCCAGAGTTTACAATGATTGAACTTTATGAAGCATATGCAGATTTCCACGATATTATGGATTTAACAGAATCACTCATTCGCCATATTGCACAAGAAGTATTTGGCTCAGCAAAAGTTCAATACAATGGAGAAGAAATCGATTTAGAATCATCTTGGACAAGATTGCATATTGTAGATGCAGTTAAAGAAGCTACAGGTGTAGATTTCTATCAAGTAAAATCAGACGAAGAAGCAAAAGCATTAGCTAAAGAACACGGTATTGAAATTAAAGAAAACATGAAGTATGGACATATCTTGAATGAGTTCTTTGAACAAAAAGTTGAAGAAACACTTATTCAACCAACATTCATTTATGGACATCCAATCGAAATATCACCATTAGCGAAGAAAAATCCGGAAGACCCAAGATTTACAGATCGTTTTGAACTATTTATTGTTGGAAGAGAACATGCAAATGCCTTCACAGAACTAAATGATCCAATCGATCAAAGAGAACGCTTTGAAGCACAATTAGTAGAAAAAGCACAAGGTAATGATGAAGCACATGAAATGGATGAAGATTTCATTGAAGCATTAGAATATGGTATGCCGCCAACAGGTGGATTAGGAATCGGAATTGATAGACTTGTGATGTTATTAACAGATTCACCATCTATTCGTGATGTACTATTATTCCCATATATGCGACAAAAATAAATGATAGCAACAGATTTGTACAAAATACAAGTACGACACTGATAATCGAATATACGAAATAAATGCCCGAAGCAAATTAAGCTTTGGGCATTTTAAATATACAATTCATATCGCACTTAAATTAATAATCTTAGTTGTGAAGAAAAAATCTATAAAAAAAGAATAGATTTTAACGTGCAGATATGATAACATTTATCGAGTGTCAAAGAGAAAAAATGATGAATGATATATCATGAAAAAATATATAAAAAACAATTGACATGACTAATGATGTGTTGTAACATATAAAAGTCGTCAATTTCATGGGCGTGAAATTTAAACGCAATGTAAATCAATTTTAAACAAAGTGTAAAATTGACTATTGAAACGTTTGAATAAAGTTAGTAAAATTAGTAAAGTAAGCTATTTGTCTGGTGACAATGGCAAGGAGGTCACACCTG
>NZ_KV840192.1:0-39437 GCF_001839145.1 Staphylococcus sp. HMSC62D11
AACAAACCACCCGTTCACACGGGTGGTTTTGATTATGTACTATTCAAAATAGTATGACACAATAATTTAATTACTGCATACACATTCAAAAAGACTAATAATGTTACTGAAATGTGACTTTAAAAGTATATAATATTTCATTTTATATATGTTATTGTTGTAAAACTCACACATTTATGACATACTTTAAAATAATTAGTATGACATAATAATATGAGGTGAACACATTGACAAAATATATTTATGCATTTGATGAAGGACAACGCACAATGAAAGATTTACTTGGTGGCAAAGGCGCAAATTTATCAGAAATGAAACGCCTTGGCCTGCCAGTGCCCGATGGCTTTACGATTACTACTGAAGCGTGTATCGAATATTTAAGACAACATGCGCAACTACCTACAGAAGTTAAGACACAGTTAGTTGATCATTTAGCTGCATTCACTAAACGTACTGGAAAAGCCTTTTCTTCAGATACCAACTTATTACTAGTTTCCGTTAGAAGTGGCGCAAAAATTTCGATGCCGGGCATGATGGATACAATTTTAAACTTAGGGCTTAATGATGATAATGTGGAAACACTTGCTAGCAAAACGGGTGATGTAAGATTTGCTTATGATTGTTACCGTCGCTTACTTCAAATGTTTGGTGAAGTTGTTTACAATATTCCAATGGTTGCTTTTGATACATATTTTGAAGACTATAAGCAACGACATGGTTTTGAAAATGATGCTGCAATTAGTGCAGATGGCTTAAAAGATATATGCGAACGCTTTAAAACAATTTATTTAGAGGAAGCACGTAAACCATTCCCTCAAGAACCATTGAAGCAGTTAGAAGAAGCCATCGAGGCTGTATTTAAGTCATGGGACAATGATCGTGCACGTGTCTATCGCGATTTAAATGAAATTCCACATGATATAGGTACAGCAGTAAATATTCAAGAAATGGTCTTTGGTAATAGTGGTGATAAAAGCGGTACAGGTGTTGCTTTCACACGTAATCCAGTAACAGGAGAGAATCGATTGTTTGGTGAATATTTATTGAATGCACAAGGTGAAGACGTTGTAGCTGGTATTCGTACGCCACAAGATATTCAAACGTTATACGACCAAATGCCAGACGTTCATCAAGACTTTGTCAAAGTAACAAAACAATTAGAAGCACATTATAAAGATATGCAGGATATTGAATTTACGATAGAAAACGGTAAGCTTTACTTATTGCAAACACGTAATGGGAAACGCACGGCAAAAGCAGCTGTTAAAATTGCGGTTGATTTAGCTAATGAGGGATTAATTACACAACAAGAAGCGATGCGAAAGGTTGACGTTAAAGCAATTGACCAATTACTGCATCCTAACTTTGATGACAAAGCTTTAGCGGAAGCAACTACAATATCAACACTCGGGTTACCAGCAAGTCCAGGGGCTGCGACAGGTCAAATCGTCTTTTCTGCTGAAGATGCTAAAGTACAAGCTGATTCAGGCAAAAAAGTAATATTAATGCGTCCAGAGACATCTCCAGAAGATATAGAAGGTATGGTTGCAAGTGAAGCAATCATTACGACACATGGTGGTATGACATCGCATGCAGCAGTAGTAGCACGTGGTATGGGTAAATGTTGTGTAACAGGATGTTCAGATTTAGAAATCAATACATCAGCTAAGACTGTTTATTATCCAGATGGTGAATTACATGAAGGAGATACAATTTCTGTAGATGGTTCCAAAGGTGATATTTATTTTGGTGAAATTAAAACGGTTAATGCAGAGCATAGTGAAGACTTTGACCAATTTATGACATGGGCTGAAGATACGGCACGTTTAAGTGTACGAATGAATGCTGAAACGCCACAAGATATTGAAGCTGGTTATCAATTTGGTGCTAAAGGTATCGGTTTAGTTCGAACAGAGCATATGTTCTTTGGTGCAGAACGTTTAGTTGAGATGAGACGTTTTATTTTAGCGTCATCATATGATGAGCGTGTTGACGCTTTAAATGCAATTGAAAAATATCAGGTTGAAGATTTCGAAGCCATCTTTAGATTATCAGGAGAACGTCCAACGATTGTTCGATTATTAGATCCACCATTACATGAATTTTTACCTAATTCAGCTGAAGACATACAACATGTTGCTCAACAATTAAATATTTCCGAGGACATATTGAAAAAACGTATTGTTGATTTGCATGAAGTAAATCCAATGCTCGGTCATCGTGGTTGTCGTTTAGCCGTTACTTATCCTGAATTATATGAAATGCAAGTCGAAGCAATCATTAGTAGTGTCATAAGGTTGAAAAAAGAAGGTATTAATTGTAAACCAGAAATTATGATACCGTTAGTATCTACAGTTGAAGAATTTACGGTTTTAAAAGAAGATTTAGTGGAAACAATTCATAAATTAGAACAACAAGCTGGCGAAAAAGTCGATTATCTTGTAGGTACAATGATTGAAACACCACGCGCATGTCTTATTGCTGGTGAGTTAGCTGAACATTGTGATTTCTTTAGTTTTGGAACTAATGATTTAACGCAATTAGCATATGGTTTTTCACGTGATGATGCAGGAAAATTCATAAATGTGTATACTGAAAGAAATATATTGAAGCTTGACCCGTTCCAAACTTTAGATAAAGACGGTGTAGGACGATTAATACAAATAGCTGTTGAACAGGCCAAACGTGTCAATTCGAATATTAAAATTGGTGTTTGTGGTGAATTAGGTGGCGATGCGAAATCAATCCATCAATTCAATAAATTAAGCATCGATTATGTTTCTTGTTCACCATTCAGAGTGCCTGGCGCAATTATTGCAACAGCACAAAGTCAAGTGGAGGAAAGTGAGTAGTATAGTGAAGCAACATGTATTAAAGTTATTTATCGTTTCTGATTCTATTGGTGAAACTGCACAGCGGATGATCCAAGCCACATTGACACAATTTCCGGATTTAACACAGGTTGAAATTAAAAAATTTCCCTATATTAAAAATGAAGAAGAATTTTTAAATGTGTTGAATTTAGCACATGAACAAGGGGCGATCGTTGCGACCACACTAGTGAATCCGTCATTTAATTCACTAGGACATCGCTTTGCCGAAGAAAAAGCACTGCCTTATGTCGATTATATGTCAGAATTGATTTCAATCGTTCAGGAACAGACACAAACTGAACCGTTACTAGAAAGTGGCGCACTTAGAAAACTAAATGATGAATATTTTAAACGTATTAAGGCTATTGAATATTCAGTGAAGTATGATGATGGCAAGCATTTTTCAGATATCGGAGAGGCGGATGCACTTATCGTAGGTGTTTCCAGAACATCAAAAACGCCATTAAGCATGTATTTGGCTAATAAAGGTTATAAAATAGCCAACATTCCATTGGTGCCAGAAGTAGCAATTCCAGAGAGTGTTTTTAAACAAAAGGGATTAAAGGTCTTTGGATTAACAGCGAGTCCACAATATATAGCTAACATACGTAAAAATCGTGTTGAAACTCTGGGTTTAACGCAAGAATCTCAGTATAATAGCTTAGAACGTATCAAAAAGGAGTTATCATATGCTGAGGAAGTATTTAAAAAGTTAAATGCCACAGTGATTAATACAGAGTATAAATCCATTGAAGAATCAGCATTTTATATTGAAAAATTTTTACAGCCAAAATACTAAATATGAGGTATATGAAAAATTCAACGTCACACAACTTGTTAAGTGCTGACGTTGGATTTTTAGTAAAAAATGTTATAACAAAATTTTTATTGAAGTTAAATTATATTGTACGATAACTTTTTTCTTTGAGATGTAGATTAACTGATTTACAATTTCATAATATTGCTTTAAAATTATACACGAAGTACTTATTTAATTTAGAAGTTTAGCGATTTGCTAAATTAAAGCAATAAATGGGTGTTTTAGGAAAGAGCACTATTTATTGTATATATAAATTAAATGTAATCAATAGAGAGGTGTAACATATGGCAAACTCACAACCAAAAGACGTCATTTTAATTGGCGCTGGTGTCTTAAGCACTACATTTGGTTCTATGTTAAAAGAGCTTGAACCTAACTGGAATATCAAGCTTTATGAACGTATGGACCGTCCTGCACTTGAAAGTTCTAACGAACGACATAATGCTGGTACAGGTCATGCAGCACTATGTGAATTGAACTATACTGTTGAACAACCTGATGGTTCAATTGACATTGAAAAAGCGAAAGAAATTAATGAGGAATTCGAGATTTCTAAACAGTTTTGGGGTCATTTAGTTAAATCAGGTAGCATTGATAACCCAAGAGAATTTATTAACCCACTACCACATATTAGTTTTGTTAGAGGCGTTAATAACCAAAAATTCTTGAAAAAACGTTACGAAGCTATGAAAGAATTCCCAATGTTTGATAATATCGAGTATACAGAAGATATAGAAACATTGAGAAAATGGGTTCCATTAATGATGGAAGGCCGTGTCGATGACGGTAAAATGGCTGCAAGTAAAATCGACGAAGGTACTGATGTTAACTTTGGTGAGTTAACACGTAAAATGACTAAAAATATCGAAGCACATCCAAATGCTGAAGTTCACTTTAACCATGAAGTGCTTGATTTCAATCGTCTTAAAGACGGTAAATGGGAAGTGAAAATTCGCAACCGTGCTACTGGCCAAGTGCAAACACAAGTGACTGACTATGTATTTATTGGCGCAGGTGGTGCAGCGATTCCATTATTACAAAAAACAGGTATTCCTGAAAGCAAACACTTAGGTGGATTCCCAATTACAGGTCAATTCTTAGCTTGTACAAATCCACAAGTTATCGAGCAACATGATGCCAAAGTTTATGGTAAAGAGCCACCAGGCACACCACCAATGACTGTGCCGCATTTAGATGCGCGTTATATCGATGGTCAAAGAACATTGTTATTTGGACCATTCGCTAACGTTGGACCTAAATTCTTGAAAAATGGTTCTAATTTAGATTTATTCAAATCTATCAAGCCACATAACATTACAACAATGTTAGCGGCTGCCGTTAAAAACTTACCATTACTTAAATATTCATTCGATCAAATTATTATGACTAAAGAAGGTTGTATGAATCACTTACGTACATTCTATCCAGAAGCACGTGATGAAGATTGGGAATTATACACTGCTGGTAAACGTGTTCAAGTTATCAAAGATACTAAAGAACACGGCAAAGGATTTATTCAATTCGGTACAGAAGTGGTTAATTCACAAGACCATACAGTTATTGCTTTACTTGGTGAATCACCAGGGGCATCAACATCAGTATCAGTTGCACTAGAAGTTCTTGAAAGAAACTTCCCAGAATATGCTGATGACTGGAAACCAAAAGTAAAAGAAATGATTCCTTCTTATGGTGAATCATTAATTACAGATGTTGATTTAATGAGAAAAACACGTCGTCAAACATCTAAAGACCTTGAATTAGGTTATTATGATGATGAAAAATAATAAATAATGCGATAACAGAAGTCAGTGACATCAATGTCTCTGATAAGCAGAAGAAGGTAATTCTATTAATTTCAATAGAAATTGCCTTCTTTTTTTACAATTAAGTGAGACTAGGACATCATTATGTTTTAGGCTATGAACGATATATTGGCAGTAGTTGACTGGATTAAAAATACGTTTGCTGTGTTCAATCCTAGTCAACCTTGCTGGGGTGGGATTATAAATTCATAATGAATGCTGTCTCGTTCCCATATTTAGCTAACTGAAGCTATGATGACACTAACTTTCTATAGGTATAAAAAAGTTAGCATGCTTGTAGTGGTAGACAATATTGGAGTAATCAAAAGGTTCACCTTTACTTGTATAGAATGTAAGTTCATGACGCATACAAGGATCTTGAGCGTTTAAATCTAAATAATTTGCTTCATTATCGTTTAAAAAGTCGATATAGAAATAAATATCAGAAAAACCAATATTTATCTTGAGACGCGTCTGTAAATAATCAAATATTGAAGCTTGAGCAACTTCTTTGTCCAATGTGGTAACTAATGCTTTATTGAAATAAGAAGTTTCAATGCAAAGCGGCTTATCGTCTAAATAACGAATGCGCTCTACTAAATAGACTTGTGTATCTTTATCTTTTATCTGTAAGTGTTTTTGTGTTTCCTCGTTAGGCGGTATGATGTCGATGTTAAGCACTTTACTTGTTACACGATGTCCTTGTAAATTATCTGAAAAGCCCTTTGTTTTTAACAGATTAATATATCCAGATTTTTTGCTATTTCTAACATATATACCACTGCCCCGAGTTTGATAGATAATACCATCTTTTTCAAGTAACTCTAATGCTTTAACAATCGTACTTTTACTCACTTGATACGCTATTTTTAGTTCTGCTAGGCTTGGAAGTTTGTCACCAACTTTATATTTCCCATTTGCAATAGCTGCGGTAATTTCATGTGCAACATGTTCGTACTTTAACATGATTAATCTCCTTAATGCTGTATTTACAATATAGTATACCAAAAATAAGCTGAAATTAAATTGTACCGGTATAATTGTATAAAAACGATTTACAAATTGTACCGGTATAATTATAATGAGTTGTGTAAGGGTTTCCATATTTGGGATAAATAAAAATTAAATAGATTGGGAGGTTGTGTTATGAGTGAAAGAGATAGAAAATTAGCGATACATATCCTTGAAGCCGTTGGTGGAAAGGAAAATATCGTTAATTACACGCATTGCGCAACGCGATTACGTATCGTCTTAAAACGTTCTATTCCGGATGCTAAAAAGAAAGTAGCAAGTATGGATGGCGTAGTAACGGTAGTTGAAAATAATGGACAATTTCAAGTGGTTATTGGCAATACGGTCGCAAGTGTTTATCAAGAATTTGAGGGATTATTGGGAGAAGAAAATCAACAATCTAGCGATGAAGACAGTGAAAAAGGTACGATTATTAATCGTATTATTGCAACGATGTCTGCCGTCTTTGCACCATTTATTTATGTCTTAGCGGCTGCCGGTATATTACAAGGTATATTAATTATTGCGAAAATGTTGTTTTCATCATTTGAGAAGACTGGCACATATGAAGTATTTAACTTTATTTCATGGGCACCATTTACATTTTTACCAATATTTATTGCGATTACTGCAGCAAAACATTTCAAAGTGAATACTTATATTGCAGTAGCTTGTTGTGCTGCACTCGTTAGCCCGGATTTAGCAGGAATTGTAGAACGCATTGGGAGTGGACATACGTTTACATTTATTGGTATTCCATTAAGTGAAACAAGCTATACATCGTCAGTGTTACCACCACTATTATTAGTATGGGTGTTGTCATATGTTGAAAAATATTTAAATAAATATATTCATGAAGTTATACGCCCGTTATTTGTACCGTTCTTCAGTATTGTAATTATGGTGCCATTAACATTATTAATTATTGGTCCATTAGCATCTGGGGCTGCACATGGTATTGCACAAGGCTTTAACTGGCTCGTAGCTGTAGCACCATGGTTAGCAGGATTATTAATTGGTGCATTTTGGCAGGTATTTGTTATCTTTGGTGTTCATTGGGGCATTACGCCAATGGTATTGGCAAACTTTGAACAGTATAAAAGTGATGCTTTCCAAGCCTTTCAAACAATTGCTGTTATTGCTCAATTTGGTGCAGTTATGGGTGTATTCTTCAAAACGAGAAATAAGGATTTAAAGCGTGTATCGTTATCAGCAGGGATTACAGGCATCTTTGGAATTACTGAACCGTCTATGTATGGTGTGAATTTGCGCTTTAAAAAGCCATTCATTATCGCTTGTATTAGTGGTGGTATTGGGGCTTTAGTTGCAAGTTTCTTTAATCCAAAATATTATGCATATGCTGGTCTTCCTGGGCCGATAACAATTGTCAATGGTTATAGTCCTGATAACATCTCATCAATATGGGGAATTTTACTTGGTTCAGCCGTTGCAATTATTTTACCTATCATTTTAATCCAAGTACTTGGCTATGGTGAAGATGTGACAGAACAGGTAGAAGGTGTTGACGTCGAAGAAGGACATGAGATAAATGAACAAACACGTTTGACTACTACATCTGATCAACTTGAAACAGAGATACATGCTCCACTAAAAGGTTTAGTAGTAGCATTATCTGAAGTAGATGATCCAATATTTGCGGAAGGTATGATGGGTAAAGGATTAGCCATTCAGCCAGAAAGTTATGAAGTGACAGCACCTCTCAAAGGGGTGATTAGTATGGTTGCAGTAAGTAAACACGCGATAGGTATTACATCGCCAGAGGGGATCGAACTTTTAGTTCACGTTGGTTTAGATACTGTGCAATTAAATGGACAAGGCTTTGAATTACTTGTTGCTGAAAATGATCAGGTCGAAGAAGGGCAGCCTTTGCTGAGATTTGATGCAAATTATATTAAAGAACAGGGCTACGAACTTATTACACCTGTAATTATTACTAACAGTGATGAATTTGAAGACATTATCATAGCTGACAGTCAAAATATCACATCTAGAGAAAAAATAATGACAGTAATTAAAAAATAGAGTGTAAAGGAGATTTAAACATGGCTAAATTACCACAAGATTTCTTATGGGGCGGCGCACTTGCTGCCAATCAATTTGAAGGTGGCTATGACCAAGGTGGCAAAGGCTTAAGTGTAATTGACGTAATGACAGCAGGCGCACATGGTCAAGCACGTGAAATTACACAAGATATAGAACCTGATAAATATTATCCTAATCATATGGGTATTGATTTTTACCATCGCTATAAAGAAGATGTCGCATTGTTTGCTGAAATGGGATTGAAATGTTTGCGTACATCGATTGCATGGACACGTATTTTCCCTAATGGTAATGAAACAGAACCGAACGAAGCAGGACTGCAATTCTATGATGATTTATTTGATGAATTATTGAAATATGACATTCAACCAGTGATTACATTATCGCATTTTGAGATGCCACTACATCTAGCACGTGAATATGGCGGTTTTAGAAACCGTAAAGTAGCAGATTATTTTGCATATTTTGCTGAAACTGTATTTAAGCGTTATAAAGACAAAGTTAAATACTGGATGACATTTAATGAAATTAATAACCAAATGGACATCAATAATCCTATTTTCTTATGGACAAACTCTGGTGTATCGTTGACAGATGATGATAATAAATTAGAAGTATTATATCAGGTGGCACATAATGAATTGATTGCAAGTGCGAAAGCAGTAAAAATTGGTAAGGAGATAAATCCAGATTTTGAAATTGGTGCTATGATTTCCCATGTTCCAATCTACCCATATAGCTGTAATCCGCAAGATATAATGGAGGCAGAAATCGCGAGTCGTATGCGTTTCTTCTTTCCAGATGTACAAGCACGAGGTTATTACCCAGGTTATGCGACAAAAATGTTTGAACGTGAAGGCTTCGACATTGGTTGGCAAGAAGGAGACGATGTGATTCTACGTGAAGGTAAAGTCGATTATATTGGATTTAGTTATTATATGTCTACGGCCGTTAAATCTGATAATGAGGCTAGTGTAGAAGATAATATAGTAAATGGCGGATTACCAAATTCGGTTGATAATCCTTATATTAAGAAAAGTGATTGGGGCTGGGCCATTGATCCGGTTGGCTTACGTTACACATTAAATGCATTATATAATCGTTATCAAATTCCTTTATTTATAGTTGAAAATGGATTTGGTGCCGTAGATGAGTTTGATGATAAAGGTAAAATCCATGACGAATATCGTATCGAGTATTTACGTGAACATATTGAAGCGGCTATTGATGCAGTAGATCAAGATGGCGTAGAATTAATGGGCTATACACCTTGGGGTATTATTGATATTGTATCCTTTACGACAGGTGAAATGAAAAAACGTTATGGTTTAATTCATGTTGATCGTGATAATGACGGTAACGGTTCATTAGAACGTACCAAGAAAGATTCATTTGACTGGTATCGCAAAGTTATTGAGTCAAATGGGGAAGTTTTGTAAATTAAAAAGAGAGCTGAACAGAATTCATTATGAATTCTTAGTCCAGCTCTGGCAAGGTTGACTAAGATTGAAAAAGCATGCTATAAGCATATTTTCAATTGAGTCAACTACTGCCAATCATTAGTTCACAGCCTAAAACATGATGATGTTTTAGGCTGTTTAATACATTTAGCTATTTTTTATTAATACTTTCTACCCATTTGATGAAGTTACTATCACTATTACCTGATGTTTCTGCCATTGTATGACCTTGATCCCAAACTGTTTTGAAGTCAACGTTTTTAGAACCAACGCGTTCTTTTAAAGCTAGAGAAAGATTAGTTTCAGTATTTAAGGCCGTATCTCCTTGTTGAATACCTGTTCTAATTCTCCAATGATTTGCCACATTAGATTTACCATACCCGCTATAGTAATCAGATAAGTAATACATTGGATTGTACATATTCATTCTTGTTGACATGCTTGTGCCTAATTTATCTGTTTTTGTTAAGTCATTTTTATATGATGAAACATAGTTACTATTCCAACCATTTAGTTTGCTATAGTTAGATTTATTTTCTGTTAAAAGTTTAGCTAGTGATTGATCAAAATGTAATTTACTGTCACTACCTGATGTTCCAAACACTTCATTTTCAGCTTGGCTACGTTTTAAATCATCAAAGGCTGAAACTGATTTAGAAGGTTGTTTATAATATTTCGCAAAGTCTTTAAGACTTGTAATATGTGCGCGTTTTGTTTTCTTATCATACGTAATCCATGTGCCTTTTTTATTTAGATCTTTTAAGTAAGCATCCATTGTTTTGTATGTTTTATTTGAAGATTGTTTTCTCATTTGAGGCATAGATCCCATTTTGCCAGAAGGTTTTCCACCGCTAGGTCCACCATTACCCATGCCTGCTTGCTCAGTGCTATTTTGTTTGTAAGGGAATGTTGTATTATTTAAGAATTCTGTAGCTGAATCTTCAATTTCTTTTTTTAGATATTTAGCATATGAGCCTTCAGTATATTGACCATTTTTAGATTTAGTTAATGATAATGTAGTATTTCCATTTTTCAGATTTAGTTTATTTAAGTAGCTTGCATAAGATGATGCTAAATCGGTTGATAATTGTTTTTGGAATGAATTTTTCTTGCGATTACCTTCATTACCATATTGTCCCATTTGCCATTCATAAGCAGCATCGGCTTGATCTAGACTTGTAATAGGGCACCACGCCATAGCACCGTCAATTTTATCACTGATATATTTTCCATTTTTATCTGTCATGGCTGCGCCAATTTGTTCTAAATATTTATAGTAGAGCTTGCTATCACCTGATGCACCGGCAATAGCACTTTGAGCACCACCGCCACTATGACCAAAAGTATAAATCTTACTACTGTTACCTGGTAGACTACTATCGTTGAAACGGTAATATCTGATTGCTGCTTTAAGATCGGTTACACCCCAAGGAGAACCGGTTTCATATGATTTAGTTGATGCATTACTGCTGTTATTGCCCATGCTCATACTACGTCCTCGTAATCCTGCTTCAACATATATGAATCCAGCTTTCATATACTTAGAAATATTACTATAACGATATGACGTAGGTGCACTTTGTTCGGCATAACCAGGTGTATTGACTGGATAAACGATAGGTGCTGTTCTAGCAGAATAGCCGTTAACTTTCTTAGCATCGTTTACAGTAACGGTATATGTCCCATTATGATTCTTTTTACCTTTGAAATAAGCAGCTGGTACATAGATACCTAATTTTTCTACATTTTTAGCTTGGGGATTGGAGACATAACTTATATTTAGTTGATAATAAACGTTATTTTTACTATCATATTTCCATTTTGAATTATCTATTTGCAGCGCAGATGATGCTTGGTTATAATTTTTGATTTTAACATTTGAAGTGTTCACACCTTTAGCATCATGATTAGAATTATTATTTTGATGTTCGCCAACGCCACAACCTGAAAGTATAACTGTTGCGGATAAGAGTGATATGAAAGTCTTTTTCATCTAATTAGCCTCCTTAATTTGTCGTAGTTCTATTATTAGTCGCAAATAAGGAGCATATCAATTCGGATTGAGCGCATGAACCATTCTACATTAGAAAGATGATGTACACCTTAGGTCTCTTGACAGTATTTGCTTGTAATTAGTTTCTGTGCTTTTTGGCTAACTCTAGCAAATATGCCACCTCTTTAGAAGCAATTAAATGATTATGAACATTAACGTTAATATAGAGTTTTATAGGTGAATTCAGCTGAACGATTTTTAAAGGAGACGTTACGTAATAATTAGCCTGTTGTTCCATAATCAATGCGACGCCATTATTTGTATTTACCATTTCAAGTAAATTTTCAATACGAGGTGCTGTAAATGAAATTAATGGATAAAATTGTTGTTCTTCACAATAATTTAAAAAAGCTTGATGCTCCAATGCGAACTCAGGTGGTAAATAGAGTTGTTCATTTTCAAGCATCGATAGATCGATTTGTGAGACATAGGCTAATGGATGAGATTCATGCACAATAGCACATAAGCTTTCTTCAATATAAGTAAAAGAATGATTATCATGAGGTGGATGTGGTGATCTTAAAAAGCTAATGTCAATCTTACCTTCATTAATCAATTGAGCTAATTCTTGTTCTGACCCTTCATGAATACGAAATCTAACATTAGAAAATTTTTGAACACATTTTGAGATTAAGTTTGTAATACCATATTCAATCATTAATCGAGAAGCGCCAAGGTTAATGGTGATTAAATTATCATTTTCCTGTTGCTCAAGCTGTTTTGATAAATCTTTATAATTTTGGCAAATGATTTTGGCATAATGCAGAAATAGTTTACCTGATTCTGTTAGTTCAAATTGTTTATTTGCGCGATCTATAAGACGATAACCGCACTCATTTTCCAAAGAAACAATGTGCTTAGACAGTGTAGATTGCGCTATGTAGAGTTCTTGAGAAGCTTTAAAGTAATTTTGGTATTTAGCTAAGACAATAAATTCATTTAAGTAAGAAATTTCCATGTCAATCAACAACTTTCGATAAGTATAATTATTTAAATCATACTTGATTATCATTGGTATATTCAATTGAAAGAACATTGCAGTTTGAATATTCATAATAACTTTACTTGAGGAAGATGTGTTTGATTATGAAGCGTGCATTTACCATCAAATGATTGAAGATTGGAAACGTAATTTAAGTAATTTCAAGCACGAAAATTTAATCAATCAAATACTTATTAACGCTATGCTGACGGGTTTGTTAGTGTAGTATTTAATTTCCTAAAAATAATTTCGATATATCGCTTTACATTTAACGATATATCGTTTATTATATCGATATATCGAAATTGATTAAAAATAAGTAAAGGTGATGAAAATTATGTTTAGAAGACATTTAGAAGGTATGAGACAAGGTATGGCACATTTTGAACAATTTGATGCAGGGAGAGGCCCTCGAGGTTTTGGAAATTTCGGTGGTTTCGGTGGCCGTCACGGTGGGCGTGATAGATTTTTCAAAAAAGGGAATTTACAATTCGTTATTCTTAAAATGTTAGAAGAAGAATCACGTCATGGCTATCAAATAATTAAAGACTTAGAAGAAAGATTTAAAGGTTTTTATTCACCAAGTCCTGGTTCTGTTTATCCAATTTTACAAATGTTAGAAGATAGAGACTTTGTATCTATTTCTAAAGATGGAAATAAAAAAGTGTATACCATTACGGATGAAGGTAAAAAGTTTTTAGAGGACAATGTAGATCAAGATGCGTTTACAAAACGCTTAGAACAATTTAAAAACGTTGATTTTGAAGAACTAAAAGCAGTGCGTGAACAAATGCAAACATTATTCCATGAGTTTATGAAAGCAAGTCAGCAGACATTACAAGATGATAAAAAGAAAGCAGAATTCGACGTCTTTATACAAGAAACAAAAGAACGATTACAACAATTCTATAAATAAAAGGTTGGAGAAATAGGGTTATGAATATAAAAGATATTAGACGAGTTGGCATTATTGGTGGGGGACCTGGAGGCTTAATGTTAGGCCTATTGTTACAGCACCAAGGCTTTGAAGTTAATATTTTTGAAAAAGCTGGTTTAAATGTTAACACTGATCGTGGAGGTTCTTTAGATATCCATGATGATAGTGGTCAATTGCCATTGCAACAAGCAGGCATTATCGATAAATTTAAAGCACAAGCACGCTTTGACGGCGAAGATACGCGCGTACTAGATAAAAATGGCAACGTATACTATGAAGCGTTAGTTGATCCACAAATAGAAGGTGGACGACCAGAAATTGATCGTGGTGAATTATGTGATATTATTTTTGAACAATTAAAACCTGAAACTGTAGTTTATGATAAAGCATTTAAATCTTTAACGCATATAGATAATGAGCAAATTGAAGTAACATTTGATGATTACAGTACACGAATATTTGACTTTGTAATTGGTTCAGATGGTGCTTTTTCAAAAGTAAGACCTTATTTAGCAAATACGGACGTAGAGTATAATGGGATATCGATGGTAGAATTAAATGTTGAAGATGTCTTTCATCAGTATCCTGATTTAGCTGAATTTAACAAAAATGGGAAAATGATGGCATTTGGCGATCACAAAGCGATATTAGGTCAAGTTAATGGAGATGGACGAATTAAAGTCTATATGTCGTATAAAATGGATTATGATGAATTTGATCAATTTAAAGCCATGAATAGACAAGAAATTAAAGAACAGTTATTACATGACTTTAGAGATTGGGACGTCAATTTGAAAAAATACATTGATTATGCGAGTGATGATTTATTATTACGACGTATTTATAAACTGCCTATTGGTTTCAAATGGGATAATCAAGCGAACTTGACGTTAATTGGTGATGCAGCGCACTTAATGAGCCCTTTTGCAGGAGAAGGTGTCAATATGGCACTTTACGATGCATATCTTTTGGCTGAAGCAATTAAAAGTCATGTAACGTTACAAGATGCACTAAAAGCATACGAAACAGACATGTACCAAACTTCTGAGCAAAGTGCTCGTGAATCACAGGCAAACTTAGAAGAGATGTTTGGCGAAGGTAATCCTGCCAAAAAATTTGGAGATTTCTTTAAGCAAGTAGGAAATTTGTTTGACGTACATCAAGCATAAAAAATAATAAAGTACCGACTGTTTAAGGTGAAACAGTCGGCACTTTTTTTAATTTCAATGCTTTTCGCTCAAAGCTGTTATCGCTTATGCTTTAAACATATATCTTAGTTTTTATTCACTGATGCATCATAGATTGAGTCAACAGCTTCACCTAAAGCTTTATCAAATTCTTCTTTAGATTGGCTATATCTTAAGTCACTTGCTAATGCACGAGAGAAACTTGCGATTAATTCATCGTTGTCTTTTAATAATTTATTTGCTTCATCTCTGCTATATCCGCCTGACAATACAACTACACGTACAACATTTGGATGATCAGCTAATTCTTTGTATAAGTTTGCTTTAGTAGGAATTGTTAATTTTAACATCACTAATTGGTCATCATTTAAAGCGTCTAAGCCTTTTTTAAGTTCAGCTTTTAATACTTCTTCGATTTCGGCTTTATCTTTAGCATTGATGTTCACTTCAGGTTCGATAATTGGAACTAAACCTTTGGCAATAATTTGTTTACCAATTTCAAATTGTTGTTCAACAACGTCTCTAATACCTTGTTCATTTAATTCTAAAATGTTAGAACGCATTTTAGTACCAAAGATGTGACGTTCAACTGCACGATCTAATGTTTCATCTAGGTTATCGATAGGTTTCATTAATTGAACACCATTTTGTTGTTCAGCTAAGCCTTTGTCTACTTTTAAGAAAGGAACAACACCTTTGTCTGCTAAGTAGTCACCAGTATATTTGCCTTCAACTTCACGATCCATTGTTTGTTCGAATAGAATCGCACCTAAAATTTTATCTGAAGTGAATGATGGTGAAGTGACAACACGCGTACGCATGTCGTGAACAAGTTGGAACATTTCGTCTTCGTTGTTATATTGGTCTTCGCCAACACCGTATTCTTTTAAAGCTTTAGGTGTACTACCACCACTTTGGTCTAAAGCGGCGATAAAGCCTTTACCATTTTTTACCTTTTCTAATTGTTCTTTATTCATTACTTTCCACTCCTTCTAATAAGTTTCACTAATAGTATGATAAAAAATGAATATATTCTCAAGCTTTTTTACTCATATTTATTGAATATTCTTAATAAAATTTGTAGAGTTTCAAAAAATAGACGTATTTTTATCGTAGGGGAGTCAAACATGGCATGACGACTATTGACCGTGGGGAGTACCTGACAGGGGGAAATCTTCATTAGCATGTCAATTACAAAATATTTTAAGCTTTCCATGCTATTATATTGATCGTATTCAATGATTGATGATAATCAGACCATTAGTGAATCACAGTTTACTGAGGCATGGATGTATATTATGTAACAGGATAAATGGATGATCGATAGTAAAGTAGCCACTCTAGCGCTAAGGATCATGTGTGTAGAATACAGTCAATTAACTAAAAGAAACGCAGTTGAAATGCATAATTAGAGTTATAATCTGTTATTTAAGATAATAACGTAAGCCACAAACAAAGAACCTTTACGGCAATCCGCAAAGGCTTGATTGAGAATTTATTCAATATATTTGGAATTTACCGAAGCAACAACGTGATTTATTAAGACAGCTTTAAGCGGGAACTGAGCATCAAGTTACTTGGTTTACATGTAAAAGTAAACAGTACCATTCATTATAATTGGTATACACGATGATCATAATGATCATCGAAAGAGAACAATACATTTGATTTGTCCTAAATGTACTTATGAATACTTTAGTGTTTTGAATTGCGCATGAACGTCAATGCCAAACCACTCATAAGTGCTAAAATACCAAATGCTAATGTTATTATATTATTTGAAGTGTGACCCGTTTCAGGGAGTGAGGCATTCTGCTGAGGTAATTCCGTAGATTTGATATTACCCACATAATAGCGATTAAGTTCCTTTTTACAATCTACGGGGTTATTTTGCTGTTCTTGTTGTGCCATATGAGTTGAGGTATTAGCTATTTCGCTAGCTGCATATGTTTGGTTAGGGTTTAATAGGTTATATACACCAAATTTACCATTTTTATATTCAACTTGGCCGTTTTTATAAACTTTATAAGTACCGACACTGTCATTAGTTTTAAGTGTGATTTTGATTTTAAAGTAGTTACCTTTGTCTATAACTGTATTAAAATTTTGCAAATCTGGATTGCCACCACTACGTGCCATAGCTTGCTTTGCAGTTGTGATTGCATCTTGTTGGGACATGGTATCTGCTTGAGTAACACATACGCTTGTTGCAGTTAATACCAAGAATAGCGCAAAAACAGATAAAATAATTTGAACCATTTGTTTCATTATGAAACCCCCATTCACATAGTAAATAACTTTACAGTGTAAGTGTATCATCATCAGCTTAATGTGCGGGCGTTTTTAACAAATCCTAAGGTAATCTTAATATTGTATTTACGTATGTGCTAAAATTAACTTTATACAAATATAGCATTTGCTTTTTTAAATGTTATCAAAGCTTAATTATACAGTGATATACTTATTTATCTTTTATCAATAAATGGAATACTTCTAGCCACACAAACGATAAAAATAATATGTGCTAAAAGCCATAGACTATATTCTGACCAGCTAAAATGAAAGATAGGTCGAACAGCGATATGAATGAGAAATGGATACAGCACTATAAAAGATAACATAGATGCCACATAACCAATGGCATACCATTGCTTTCTAACTCGATAGAGCAGTAATAACATCATATAAACAACAATACCAATGATTAAATGAATAAGGATTTCAAGCCATAACGGGGTGAATTGTTTAGGAATAATAAAGTCTATATTGATAAGTAATTGAGCTAACTGGGTTGTGTCAGTTAACAAATCTATGATAAACAATATGAATAATAGCAACATACTAATTAGACAGGCGCTCGTTAAATGATATTTTAAATAATACATTAGGCATTCCTCCTTAAAACGATTTAGTTATCTTTTCCCCTAAGTGTAAAAAACAATTATTAGTCAGAAAATTCAAAAATCTAATTGACGTTCTCTTTGCATAGTGATAGGATAAATTTAATTCAATAAAAGTAAGAAGACTCTTATCAAGAGTGGTGGAGGGATGTGCCCTATGAAGCCCGGCAACCGTCAGTGAATGACATGGTGCCAAGTCACATAAAGTTTAAAGTACTTTAAGAGATGAGAGAAAGTGTGCGTACTTTCTCTTAATTTGAGAAAGTATTTTTTATGTCTTGAATTCGACTGTTTTCATCTTTATTGAAGTAGCAATTAGAAAGGTGAGGATACAATTGAAAAAATGGGTCATCATGATTAGTGTGTTAATTATTACTCTAGCTTTATCAGCGTGTGGCAAAGACAATAAAGAAGCGAGCAAGACTATTACCGTTGCAGCAACACCAGCACCACATGGAGATGTGTTAAAACATGCACAAGAAGCAATGAAGAAAAAAGGCTATGATTTAAAAGTTAAGATTGTTAATGACTATAAAGTACCAAACAAATTATTAGATAAAGGTGATGTAGATGCCAATTTCTTCCAACATGTACCTTATTTAAAGGCAGAACGAAAAAGTCATGGCTATAAGATTGAAGAAGTAGGCAAAGTCTTTACAACTCCAATGGGCGTATATAGTAAAAAATATAAACATATTAAAGACATACCAGATGGTTCAACCATTTATGTTTCAAATAATCCAGCAGAAGAAGGACGCTTTTTATCATTTTTTGTTAACGAAGGCTTAATTAAGTTGAAAAAAGGAGTGAAAATTGAAGATGCGAAGTTTGAAGATATTGCTGAAAATAAAAAGCATTTGAAATTCAATAATCAACAAGGCGCTGAATTTTTACCTAAAACATATAATAACAGTGAAGGTGCAGCAGTTATCATGAACTCAAATTACGCAATTGATAATGGTTTAAAACCATCTAAAGATGCGATTGCATTTGAAGGAAAATCATCACCTTTTGCTAATATTATTGCAGTACAAGAAGGACATAAAAAAGATAAAAAATTCCAAGAATTATTAAAAGTTTTACAATCAAAAGAAATTAAAGCATATATTAAAAAACAATATGGTGACGACGTGATTCCATATGAAAATTAAAGTGACATAATAGCGTGCTGCGATACAACATATGTTAATTTTAGTACTTGTTGTTTTAATCATTTTAAATATCCACAGTAAGCGTGAACAAACAACTTAATAATTTAATTATTCAGAAAATATTTACAAATCTGATAATTAATTGTATATTGGGTTGTATTACATTGCTGTGCGAATAAGTCAGCAGTATTTGGAGGATGAATTGACTATGAGTAAAGCAGCGCAACTTATTGAAGAAGATGGGAAATATTTTGCAAAATCAGGACGTATCAAATACTATCCGCTCGTGATAGATCATGGTTATGGTGCAACGCTTGTCGATGTTGACGGTAAATCATATATTGATTTATTATCGAGTGCCAGTTCGCAAAATGTTGGTCATGCACCTAAAAAAGTATCCGATGCTATAAAAGCGCAGGTAGATAAGTTCATTCACTATACACCCGCATATATGTATCATGAATCGGCGGTTAAATTATCTAAAAAGTTGTGCGAGATTGCGCCTGGCAACTTTGAAAAAAGGGTAACCTTTGGTTTAAGTGGATCTGATGCTAATGATGGTGTCATTAAATTTGCACGTGCTTACACGGGACGTCCTTATATTATTAGCTTTACTAACGCTTATCATGGATCAACATTTGGCTCATTATCTATGTCCGCGATTAGTTTAAATATGCGCAAACATTATGGACCATTACTAAATGGCTTTTATCACATACCTTTTCCTGATAACTATAGAGGAATGTTTGAACAGCCAACTGCAAATACAGTTGCTGAATATTTAGCACCTCTAAAGGAAATGTTTGCGAAATACGTACCCGCAGACGAAGTGGCATGTATTGTTGTTGAAACGATACAAGGTGATGGTGGATTACTAGAGCCAGTCGCAGGCTATTTTGAGGCATTAGCAGCTTTATGTCGAGAACACGGAATTTTAATTGCTGTTGATGACATTCAGCAAGGATTAGGTCGAACAGGCACTTGGAGTTCGGTGGAACACTTTAATTTTATACCAGATATGATTACATTTGGAAAGTCATTAGCTGGAGGCCTACCAATGTCTGCGTTAGTGGCACGTAAAGAAATTATTGATAGCTTGGAAGCACCAGCCCATTTATTTACTACTGGGGCTAATCCGGTAAGTTGTGAGGCAGCACTCGCAACAATTGAAATGCTTGAAGAAGACGACTTATTATCAGCAAGTGTCAATAAAGGGCGCTATGTACGCCAACGTATGGAACAATGGACTTCACGTTATGAGTATGTTGGTGATGTTCGAGGCATCGGGCTTTCTATAGGCATTGATATTGTGTCAAATAAGCAAAATAAGACAAGAGATCCAGAAGCAGCTTTAAAAATATGTAATTATTGTTTTGAACATGGTGTTGTCATTATTGCCGTTGCAGGTAATGTATTGAGATTTCAACCACCATTAGTCATTACCTATGAGCAATTAGATGAAGCACTAGCAACGTTAGAACAGGCGTTACAAGGTTTACAAGATGGGCAATTAGATACATTAGATATCGATGGTCAAGGCTGGTAATAAAGGTGTACGCGCATTAATTAACTTCGAAAGTATATTGCTAAATAGGATGAATATATTTAAATCTAGGACCTCTCAGGAGGTTCTTTTTTTGTCAGTGATTTAAAATTTTAATATTTGAAAAGTGTATTCGCTTGGCAGTTACAACGATTATAGGAAAGTGTTTATTAAATAAAAAATATAGGTTATATTTTAGTTAATAAATGGTGTATAATCATAATGTATTTTGTTAATATACAGTATTTAATTAGTAGTTTGTTTAAAACGCGTTAATAAATAGATAGCCTTGTTGCATCGGAAGGAGCTTACGAGTGTTTTCAATCATCATTCCTACATACAATAGTGAAAAATATATTGCACATACACTAGATAAGCTATTAAGCTGTCTGTATTTTGAAGAGGATGAAATTATTGTTATCAATGATGGTAGCACTGATTCGACGGCACAAATTTTAAAAGGCTATCAAAATCATGCACAGATTAAAATTATTAATCAAACGAATAAAGGTGTCAGTGCAGCTAGAAATTTAGGCATGTCACTTATGAGTCCTGAGACAAAATTAGTGACATTTATTGATGACTCTGATTATGTGAGCACAAATTTTTTCAAAGAAGCCAGTCGATTTTTTCTTAAATATCCGTACATAAAATTAGCAAGTGCGCCTATATTAATACGTAAAGGCCATACATTATCAGCTCAAAATTTAAATTATCGTTTTCAACAACGTAGGCATGTCGTAGATATTACACAGCAGTACCAAGATATTCAATATCATATTGGAGGAATGGTCTTTCGAAAATCGTTGTTTACCCATCATAAGTATACATTCGATGAGACGATTGATTTTTGGGAAGATGCAAAGTTTATTAATACGATTCTATTAGACGTCAAGTCTTATGGCTTAATTAAACATGTTAATTATTTCTATAACAGAGATGATTACCGGTCATTAAGTATTAACTCATGGAAGGATCAAAATAGGTATGCGCCTCATATCGTTAAAAATTATCTTGAATTAATTCAACGCTCTACCGATTTATACGGCAGGGTTTTACCTTATATTCAATATTTGGTCGTGTTACATTATTTGAACTATATATTAGAACATAACCAGGGTTATTTAAATTTAAAATACATTCAAGACAATACTCGTTTTAACATAGAAACAAAAGTATTACTACAATACATAAGCATAGAGATGATAGATGCATTACCAATTGATAATTGCTATAAACACATCCTTTATCAGCATAAAGGGATGGTATTTCCAGCTGAAAAGGATTATAAAAAAATAAATATCATTGTGCATCATTATCATTGGGGCAGTCGTGAATTACACTTTTCATTGTCTCAAGAGGCGTTTGATATGAGTGATAGTACGCAAATTTATATTGATTCACATGGCAAGTTAAAAGCTCGAGCAATGTTAATACACGATAAGCCATTAATCATTTTAGGTGTTAAGGTGAAAAATTTTAGTCGTAAAACTTTTCAAATTCGACTGCCACGCTATCGTTTGCTAATAGGTGGTTACTTCAGAATTATTGATAATGAGCGTGGTGTCAAAATGAATATTTATAATCCATCTTTAGGGATGCGCATGTTAAAAAAGTTAATGTATTCAATCAAATATTATAGCGTTTCAAGTCGTAGAAATAAGGAGGTATCTTAATGTTAATTTCAGTCATTTTGCCTGTATACAATGTGTCGGATTACATTGAAGCATGTTTAGACTCGTTGCTTCATCAAAGTATTGGGCAAGAAAAGATAGAAGTCATTCTTATAGATGATTGTTCCACTGATGATAGTGTTGCTAAAATGCGTAACTATGAACAACAATTTAGCCATTTTAAATTATATCAATGTCCTGTTAATTATGGTGCACCAGGAAAACCACGTAATATTGGTGTGGCTCAAGCAACTGGCGATTTTCTTCACTTTATGGATCCGGATGATATTTTAGCATCGGATGCGTATGAACAATTGTTGGCATCAATGGGAAATCAAGATGATTTTGCTATGGGAAAAATGGTGTCTTTTAATGAAGATGGATCGACATTCCAGCATGTGACATTTAAAGAATATAAATTAAATAAGACGTATGAGCATGTAAAGCTCGACGATGTTCCATTTTTCTCGCAAGTGAAAGTTGGCGTTGTACTGAAATTAATTCGAAAATCATTTTATGATGCACATCATATTTCGTTTGTAGAGGGGCTTCGTAATGGAGAAGATAAATTGGTGGATACATTGCTGTATACCCAGGCACAATCATTTTCATACACGCCACAAATTATTTATTACTATCGTAATCGTGATACAGGTGATAATAAATCAATCACACATCAAGATGTGATGCGCTCCATTGAAAACGATATTGCCGCATATCATATTTGTAAACCTTTTTATAATAAAGAACAATTACAATTTTTTAAAATTAATGCGCTACGTTCAATCTTTTGGAAAGTCTTAGATCAAGAATTTTATCTTATTGATAATAGTCAAAAGTTAAAAATATTTACTGAGCTTTTTGACATTGTAAATCATTATGAACCACGTATTTTTAATTTATATTTACGTCATGAATTACCTATTATTCATTTGATACAACAGCGCGAATATGAACTTGCAATTTCTTATGCAGCATTATTGGAAGCGCGACGAAGATATTTTTATAGTGCAACCGCATTAGAAGCGAAAGCTGCAGAAATTAAACGCTTTAAGAGCAGTAAAAGTTACAAATTACACCGTTTAGTGACAACAATAAAACGAACTATAGGATTGAAACAACGATGAACATATTATTAGTACTCTTTAAAACAAGGAACATGAATGTCCAACAATATAAAGCACTTAAGCATTGTGAGGCTTTTAAACATGTTGAAACGATTTATATAGCAGATGAAAAAAGTATCAATATAGATATTAAAGGTTATGACTATATCTTGTTTGCCAACCCTAACTTTACTTTTAATCATGTAGAGCTTGAACAAGCAATTCAAACATTACAATCATCTGATGCTACTGCAGTACAGTGGACACTTAGAGATGTAAAATATCTCAAACAAATGCCTTATACATATAACAATTATAGAGAATGGTTTGCTACTATTTTAATACGGAGAGATGAAACACAAGAGCATTGTGATTTAATGACCTATTTTCAAGCTACGGCTACGATAACATCAAAAGCGTATATTTCGGCAAATTATATTGGAAGAAATACGCAAAACAAGGTATATAAGCATGATATTATCGATTTAACGATTGACTTATTGGAATCTTTATCAACCGCTCAAATCATAGGTGGTTTCGCTTCAAAAAAAGATTTAATTCACTTTTTAGACTTTGTTATTGATAATCAAGTATTTGAAAGAGACGTGGATAAAGAAAAGCAACTTAAATTAATGAAGATAATTGCACAAAAATTTAGTGGTTTGAAAGAACTGAGGGAACGTAAACAAACAAGGTTGTATTTATTTTATGGTTTAGTATTTAAACGATACTTTGATGAAGCATTGAGTGCATTGACATTATATCGCAGTCGTCGTTATTGGTACCAAGTTAATCAAAATTTGGAACAGAATAGGGATAATGAATTTGAACAACTCAGAACTTCAGATGCTTGGATAAAGACACAAAAATATCGCGATGCACGTATAAAATTACAGCTAATACTAAAATATCTAGAAAAATATAGTTTAAAATGCTTTGCACATTTATTTAAAATGATCATACACAAGCCAATATGGCTGATTTCAGAACGTAAAGACAGCGCATCAGATAATTCTTATTTCTTGTTTAAATATTTAACGCAACAATGTAGTGAAATTAAAGCATATTATATTTTGGACAAACATGCTAAGCATGCACGTGCAAAAGTGAAAAACCTAGGAAAAGTAATCAACTTTGGTTCGATTAAACATAAGTTATTAATGCTTGCTGCGGATAATTATATTACGTCATTTACAGCCGAAGAAACGCTGTTACCATACAATAATCAGTTGTATAAACATATTTATCAACAAGAACTTGCACAAAAGAAAATTATCTCTATTCAGCATGGAATGATTATTCACAATATATCGCCATATTTAAGTAAGAATAATTATTTAGTGAACTATATAACAGCAAATAATCAATTTGAAAAACAAATTATTACTGAAACATTAGGTTACGATGAACATGAAGTATTGATTACAGGTATGGCAAGACATGATAATTTATTGGAAACATCTGTGGAAATTAGTGAAAGTCAAAAAGTATTATTTATGCCAACATGGCAACGTGGATTACAATATTTGACAACGGCACAATTTTTAAGCAGTGAGTACTATCATAAAATGGTAGAATTGCTAAATAACTCTACGGTATTAGATTTTTTGCAACGCTATAACTTAACGCTAAGGGTATTATTACATCCACAATTTGATAAATATAGTAAGTACTTAATGAGTGAACATGCTGAAATTGAATTTTGTTCAATGAGTGATGTCGAAATTCCAACGGCTATCGCACAATCAAAATTTTTAATTACTGATTTTTCATCGGTAGCGGTGGACTTTTTATTCCAGCAAAAAAATGTCATATTTTATCAATATAATAAATATCTGTCACATCATGTGCCGTCTAAACAGATTCAATATCGAGATATCGGTCAAGTTGTGACTACAATTGAACAAGTTACAGAAGCACTTCAGAAATTGGCTGCCAATGACTTTAAACTATTACCACAATATCAAATAGCTTACGATAAATTGTTTGAAGTCAAGCACCATATTAATCAAACATTAGTTGACACTATTAAGCAGTTGAAGTGAGGAAAAAGCAATGAAGACGACTATATCAGTACAACAGGGAAAGCTCTGTTTTCATCACATACAACAACCAACCGATATTATGTATCAATTTGAAGATCGCATTGGTATTTTTTTACAAAAATTTCCATTAACATTTGAAATAAATAATCACATGGTGACTTTAGATTTGAAGCATCATTTTAGTTCGGGTATCATCAGTGGTTTGAAAATTAAAATGGCACTTGATGTAGAGGCCAGAGAACCTATTATTTTGGACGATATTAATCCACTTTATATTGTAACTATACACGTTGATAAAGAAGCGTTGTATATTACTTTAACGGCTAAAGACACTCTCGTAACAATTCACTGTCAAGGCAATCAACTTCAATTAATCAGTGATTACAAATGTACGACATATTTAGGGCAATTAGTCGCTGGAACGATGTTGCCAACTGCTAAATACTTTGTAACTAAAGATAAGCACATAATCATGGAAGATATGCTAACAATGATGCAACATCTAGCTATTAGACAACAACGCTGGAGTGTTTATGTACAACTAAAAGATGATTGTGGAAATCAGTATGTAGAGAAAGTGCAATTAACGGATTGGATTCATCAAAATAAGGCGTTGTTAGCACAATATTCTGTTGATTATCATCAAAAAGATAACTTTTTATTATATGGAAATGTGCAGCAACAAGTGACATCATTACCTATATCCATACAAGCAGTCAACCAACGATTATATAGTCTGACTTGTGATAGGGAATTGGCTCATGACACTATTTATCTAGCTTTACGTTCGCGACAAGGCAATCCATTTCATTATCGCGAGTATGTTGAATTTCCTACAATTAAGCAGAGTGCCATCATTGATCTAGGTCAATTGCACAAAATTTATACTAAAGACGGTGATAACTTTGATGTGCTCATTGGTAAAAATTTTGAGACAGCACGATTCGTTATTCCTACAAATCATAAACAGATAGATACGCGCTATGTAACACTGAGTAACACGATGAATGCTAAGTTTTACATTAATGGGCGAGGAGGTTTAAGTCTTTATGTCTTAGAAAAGACACAATCACAAGCCTATGAAGTGCCGAAAATTGCTGTTTTAGGAACTTGTTTTTCGCGCAATGGTTTAAATACATCACCTTATTTTAATCCAGATTATAAAAAATATATGAACTGTGTATTCACTCAATTCCATAGTCGTTTGGATGCTTTAAATGCAGTGCCAGCACCAGCATCATTAATGCAGCAATATAAGCAACATCATGAATTTGAGCATATTGCACGTGATATGGCTAAAACCTTTTATGATGAGCTACGCCAATCAGGTGCTGAAATACTCGTTATTGATTTATATGCTGATGCTTTATTAACATCATTAAAGTTAAACAATGGTAGCAAGATTACTTATAATTATTTGATTAAAGATAATCCCAATTTAGGGGACTATGTCAGTGAATGGAATGCGCATGAATTTGACAATGATACAGACTATTATAATGAGTGGTTAGCTGAGTTACATAAATTTATGCATCATATAACTAACATCATTCCTGAAAGTCATATTATTTTAAATAGAGGTCGATTAGCGGAAAAGTATAGTGAAGAAGGACAGCTCAAAACATTTTCTACGATACAACAAATTAAAAAAGCGAATGAAATATGGGAGAATTTAGACAATTTATTGCTTCAACATTATCCACAAGTCAAAGTAATTGATTTAACAGGAAAGCAGTATCATGCAGATAAAAATCATCCTTTTGGTTTCTCCTATTCACATTACGAATCACAATATTACAAAGACTATTTTAGTGAACTTGTTAAACAAGTATTGTTAATTAAAGCGTTGTAATAATGTAGATTATAAGCGCAAAAGGCGGGGCCTCAACAGAAAGGAATGCGAAGCGCAGTTCAACTAGCAACGCAAGTTAGGGGTGACTGAGATAGCACCCTAGGAACGCAAAGTCATACATTTCAGAGTATTGAATATAAAATAAGAGCCTAGAACATCATTATGTTTCAGGCTATGAACGAAATATTGGCAGTAGTTGACTGGATTGAAAATACGCGTATACCAAGCTTTTTCAATCCTAGTCAACCTTGCCGGGGCGGGACTACGAATTCATAATGAATTCTGTTCCGCTCCCTATTATTTTAGGATTTATATCCAGCTTTTTTTATAATGATAATGTTATTTTTGCTTTGGCACGATATATTCTGGTTCTTCATTTTTCTTAGAATGACGTACGCCATAGAAAAGATAAATAACAATACCGACTACAAACCATATTAATGTATATAGTTTAGCTTCATAGCTTAATCCCCAAAATACTAAAAATACTAAAACGAAAGTAATTGCCGGTAAAACAGGATATAAAGGTACTTTAAAACCTGGTACGGGTAAGTCATTACCTTCGCGTTTACGTAAACGATACATTGCGATAGATACAAACATAAATGCAACAAGTGATCCAGCTGAAATCAATTGTGCCAAGAATGCGAATGGGAACATTGAACCGATAATGACTACAATGATAGTCAAGATAATTAAAGAACGATTAGGCAAATGTTTATGATTTAATTTCGCTAACCAAGATGGCAATAAACCATCGCGTCCAAATGAGTATAGTAAACGTGATCCAGCCAACATCATACCAATCAATGCAGTAAACATACCGATAACAGAAATACCTTGTACAATTGCTGCAACAACGCCATGACCACTTTGACGTAATGCCCAGCCAACTGGTTCAGCATTATTAGCATATTGTGAATAATGGAACATACCTACGAGCACAAGTGCTACAGCAACGAAAAGAATAATAGCGACTACTAATGAACCTAAAATACCTCTTGGCATTGTTTTTGATGGGTTAATTGCTTCTGCTGAGTTCGCTGCGATTGAGTCAAAGCCAATATAAGCTAAGAAAATCATAGATACACCAGCATAAACACCTTGCCAACCTCCAAAGTCACCTGTATCTGTTACTTTATGTTCTGGAATAAATGGAATGTAGTTCTGTACATGTAATGCTGTTAAGCCTACAACAACAAATAACAATATTGCAAAAATTTTAAGAACTACTAGAATGTTTTCAATGCGTGCTGCTTCTGTCATACCTCTTGATAAGAGCAATGCTGTTAAAATAATAACGACCGCAGCGATGATATCAATAATACCACCATTTGCACCAAATGGAGCTGATAATGATGTAGGTAATTTAATACCTAATGGTGAAATCAGTCCACGTAAGTTAGCAGAGAAACCAGAAGCCACAAAGGCAACAGCGATAAAGTATTCTGCTAATAGTGCCCAACCTGCAACCCAACCAAAGAACTCACCAAATAATACGTTAACCCATGAATAAGCTGAGCCAGCAAATGGCATGGCAGAAGACATTTCGGCATATGTAAATGCGACAAGTCCAGCTACTATTGCAGCGATTAAAAATGATAAGGCAACAGCAGGACCAGCATGTTCGGCCGCAACAATTCCCGGTAATGTAAAGATAGAAGTCGAAACAATAGTACCTACACCAAGCGCTAGGAAATCTCTAACACGTAAGGTACGTTTTAAATGACCATCTTTATTTTGATAAATCGTAGGATTCTCTTTACGAGTAATAGTTTTGAAAAAACTTGACATAGCAATTAACCTCCACAGTTAATAATAATCTATATTTAAATGTGATATTTTAATAATTAACATCATATCATAAAATCACCGACCATAGTCTAAAAATTCTGAAAAATTTCTTTTTTCTTACTTTTTAAAGCAGATATACGATAAATTTATACGATAAAATAGATTATAGCAGACTTAAAGCATAATGTAAGTGGCTATTTTGGTACATCTATCTTTTAAGAGAAAAATTGCCATTATTATAAATTTTTTTAAAAATAATAATAAGAATTGCATAGGAATGGAAGATGAAAGATTTAGGATTATAACAACATTAATTGTTACAATATTATTGAAAAGCCTAGTTAGGATTGATATTCCTAAATCTAATTTCTACAATAAAAGCAAATAAACTAATATAGGTCGTGGAAGAATATGGAAATTAAACAGATAAAGTATTTTGTCGAGGTGGTTCGACAAGGCGGAATGACGCAAGCTTCTGAACACCTTTATATTGCACAATCAACGATAAGCAAGGCAATTAAAAGTATTGAAAATGAATATAATATCACTTTGTTTGATCGCTCACAAAAGCAAATTAAGCTAACAGATATTGGTCAAACATTTTATGATAATAGTTTAGAGTTTTTAGCACTTTTTGAAAAGTTATCATTAGAAATGAATGACGTTGTCAATCTACAGAAAGGTCATATTCGTATTGGCCTATCACCGATGATGAATGTTCAAATGTTCACCGATAGTCTTAACCAATTTCATCAACAATATCCTAAAGTAACATACGAAGTGATTGAAGGAGGTGGTAAAGTGGTAGAACATAATATTGACAACGATGAAATTGACATCGGTATTACCACACTACCTGTAGATTCAAGTGTTTATCATTCATATTCGCTTTATGATGAAGAATTATTGCTAGTCGTCAGTAAAGCGCACCCCTTGTCGCAGCGCACGAAAGTAGATTTTGCCGAGTTGGAAGATGAAGAATTTATACTTTTTCATGATGATTTCTATTTGAAAGATCAAATTATTGAAAATTGCAAACGCATTGGCTTTTATCCTAAAACAGTTGCTAATATTTCACAGATTAACTTTATTGAAAATATGATTAGTCAGGGATTAGGCATCAGTGTTGTTCCTCAAAGTTTATACAATATGATGGGAGATGAGGTTACAGCTTTAAAATTAGAAAACGCACGATTATCTTGGCACTTAGGTGTTATTTGGCGCAAAGATACTTACTTATCGCATGTCACTCGAGAATGGATTCAAACCATAGGCCATTTAAGTCCAAAGTAATAAATTTTAGAGATAACTTGGAATACGATGTTTTATAGATGTATTCCTTTTTGGAATACTTGCAATCGAAAATATGTATTTTATTAATACGTTCAACCGTAATATAATGAATAACGTAATGAAGTTGCAAGTGATTCAAAATATTTTTCATATAGTAAAGAAATGATTGTCTAGTAGTAAGTTATTTAAGGCAGTTATGCTTTAAGTGTACTGATTATATGAAAGAGTTCTAGCCCAACTCGGAGTATTATCCCAAATAGTCCAATTTTGAACGCTTGAGCGGATTTCACACAACAATGAATGACAAGGCATTTTGATATTAAAGAAGTCATGCACTGTTCACTGTCTTTCCCTCTTTTCCTAAAAAAATTGAACATGCAATTGACTTCTTTTTATCTAAGTGTGCAGCAGTGTGAAAATTTGTTAATTATCGAAAGGATATGGATATAAAATGACTAAAAAAAATTACTCAGCAGCAGATATGGTTATTGATACGTTGAAAAATAATAATGTAGATTATGTGTTTGGTATTCCAGGTGCTAAAATTGACTACTTATTTAATGCATTAGAAGATGATGGACCAGAATTAATTGTTACAAGACACGAACAAAATGCAGCTATGATGGCGCAAGGTATTGGACGTATTACAGGAAAACCTGGTGTCGCTCTTGTAACAAGTGGACCAGGGGTAAGTAACTTAACAACAGGACTTTTAACAGCAACATCTGAAGGTGATCCTGTCTTAGCTATTGGTGGTCAAGTTAAACGTAATGATTTATTACGTCTCACTCATCAAGCAGTAGATAATGTAGATCTTTTAAAATCATCTACAAAATATAGCGCTGAGGTTCAAGATCCTGAGTCATTATCTGAAGTTATGACAAATGCAATCCGAACAGCAACTTCAGGTAAAAATGGCGCGACTTTTATTAGTATTCCTCAAGATGTCATTCAATCACCAGTTAATAATAAAGCGATAGCATTATGCCAAAAACCAACTCTAGGTGTTCCAAGTCTTCAAGATATTAAAGATGTTATCACTAAAATCAGCAATGCTAAGTTTCCAGTGTTACTAGCTGGTATGAGAAGTTCAAGTGAAGCAGAAACAGAAGCAATCCGTCACTTAGTAGAAAAATCCAATCTTCCAGTCGTTGAAACATTCCAAGGTGCCGGAGTCATTAGTAGAGATTTAGAAAATCACTTCTTCGGTAGAGTAGGATTGTTCCGCAACCAAGTTGGTGACCAATTATTGAAAAAAGCAGACTTAGTTGTCACTATTGGTTATGATCCAATTGAATATGAAGCGAGTAACTGGAATCACGAATTAGATACTGAAATTATCAATATTGATGAAGTTGCTGCTGAAATAACGAACCATTTACGTCCTGAAAAAGAATTAATAGGTAATATTGCAGGTACAATTGAGCTTATATCTGAAAATATTGATGCACCAATTATTGATGACAAACATTTAAATGACTTGGAAAAATTAAGAGCAGAAGTTATTGAAACATCAGGTATTAAATGTACACATGTTGATGGAGTGTTACATCCATTAGAAATTATCGAAACGATGCAAAAATCACTTTCAGATGATACTACAGTTACTGTAGACGTAGGTAGTCACTATATTTGGATGGCACGTAAATTTAGAAGCTATAACCCAAGACATTTGTTGTTTAGTAATGGTATGCAAACACTTGGTGTTGCTTTACCATGGGCAATTGCTGCTGCATTAGTACGACCTAATACGCAAGTAGTTTCAGTTGCTGGCGATGGTGGTTTCTTATTCTCAGGACAAGATCTTGAAACAGCTGTACGTAAAAAATTAAACATCATCCAATTAATTTGGAATGATGGTAAATATAACATGGTAGAATTCCAAGAAGAAATGAAATATAAACGTTCTGCAGGTGTAGAATTTGGACCTGTTGATTATGTTAAATATGCAGAATCAATGGGAGCAAAAGGTATGCGCGTTACAACTCAAGAAGAATTAGAAGCAGCAATTAAAGAAGGTTATGAAACTGAAGGACCTGTATTAATTGATATTCCTGTAAACTATCAAGATAATATTAAACTTTCAACAAATGTATTACCAGATTCATTAAACTAAATTTAAACATATAAATAGGAGTGAATACAGTAATGAGTCATGTATTATATCAGCACGGCACATTAGGCACATTAATGGCAGGTTTATTAGAAGGAACTGCAACAATTGATGAACTATTAAAACACGGAGATTCAGGACTAGCCACTTTAACTGGTTCAAATGGAGAAGTTATCTTCTTAAATGGAGAGGCTTTCCATGCCAATGAATACAAAGAATTTACCAAACTTAAAGGTGATGAAAAAACACCTTACGCAACGATTACACATTTTGAAGCGGATGAAACATATCAAACAAGCGATAAATCTTCTGAAGAAGTATTAAATGAAGTTGAATCACATATGTTAAGTAAAAACATGTTTTCAGCAGTGAAAATTAGTGGTACATTTAAAAAAATGCATGTTCGAATGATGCCTAAACAGGAACCACCTTATACACGGTTAATTGATTCTGCACGTAGACAACCAGAAGAAACAGCAGAAAATATTAAAGGTACAATAATTGGATTCTATACGCCAGAATTATTCCATGGTATTGGTTCTGCAGGTTTCCATATCCATTTTGCAAATGATGATCGCAATTTGGGTGGACATGTATTAGACTTTATCGTGGATGATGTTACTGTAGAAATTCAAAACTTTGAAACGTTTGAACAACACTTTCCAATTAACAACAAGACGTTCACTGAAACAGAAATAGACTATGGTGATGTCGCCGACGAAATTAGAGAAGCAGAATAAAGGAGTCGCGATTTAAGATGTTAGTTGAAAGTTTCAATCCGTTTAATAATATGCTGATTTCAGCAATTGTAGCGGCAGTGCCTATTATTTTATTCCTGCTGTGTTTAACAGTATTTAAAATGAAAGGCGTTTATGCGGCATTGACAACACTGATTGTCACTGCATTGGTAGCAATGATATGCTTCAAATTACCTGCACGTATTGCAGGAGGCGCAACATTTGAAGGATTTTATCAAGGTATTATACCAATTGGCTTTATTGTTATTATGGCGGTATGGCTTTATAAAATTGCAACTGAAAGTGGACAATTTAATATTGTCCAAGATAGTATTGCAAGTATTTCACAAGACCAACGTATTCAATTACTGCTTATTGGTTACTTATTTAATGGGTTTTTAGAAGGTGCAGCTGGATTCGGTGTACCGATTGCCATTTGTGCCGTATTGTTAATGCAACTAGGTTTCAAAGCATTGCCAGCAGCTATGTATTGTCTAGTTGCTAATGCAGCAGCTGGTGCTTATGGTGCTGTTGGTATTCCTATTGCGATTACAGATACACTAAATTTAGCAGGTGGTGTTAAAGCATCACAAGTTGCATTAATTGGTAATTTAACATTAGGTTTGATTAGTTTCTTTGTACCGTTTTTATTAATGTTTATTATTGATGGTCTCAAAGGTGTTAAAGAAACGTTTCCAGCTACATTAATAGCCGCATCTGTATTTACCGGTTTACAAGTATTGATTGCAGCATTTGCTGGCCCTGAGTTAGCTGATATCATCCCAGGCTTAGGTGCTATGGTTGCACTTGCATTATTCTCACGTAAATTTCAACCTAAAAATATCTTTAGACTTGAAGATAATGAAGCGGTCGGCAAGGTTGAGAAACATTCAATTAAGCAAATTGTCTATGGATGGAGTCCTTTCATTATATTGACCGTTATTGTTATGGTATGGAGCTTACCAGCATTTAAAGCTCTATTTGAAAAAGGTGGTGCACTAAGTGCCCTTGTTGTTAACTTCAATGCTCCAGGTACGATGAATAATGTGACACATCATCCCAATGTTTTGACGTTCAACTTTATTGCACAAACTGGTACTGCAATATTAGTTACGGCTATCATTACCATCTTAATTGCTAAGCACATGTCGTTTAAAACTGCAGGCAAACTTTTAGGAGTGACAGTTAAAGAATTGTGGGTTTCTGTATTAACAATTTGCTTTATCTTGGCTGTCTCTAAAATTACGACATATGGCGGTTTGAGTAACGCTATGGGTCAAGGTATTGCTAAAACAGGTGCAATATTCCCATTGCTATCTCCAGTCCTAGGGTGGATTGGTGTGTTTATGACTGGTTCAGTGGTGAATAACAACTCATTATTTGCACCTATTCAAGCTTCTGTAGCAACACAAATAGGTACAAAAGGCTCGCTCTTAGTTGCGGCTAACGTCGCTGGTGGAGTTACAGCTAAAATAGTATCTCCTCAATCAATTGCTATAGCCACAGCGGCTGTTAATAAAGTCGGTAAAGAGTCTGAATTGATGAAAATGGCTATGCGTTTTAGTATAGGTTTACTTATCTTTGCTTGTATTTGGACATTTATGTTAAGCCTATTTGTTTAAAATATAGTAACAGCTATCTGACACGATGTAGATCAGATAGCTGTTTTTTAGCTTATTCAAGTTAATATCATGTAATGGAAGAAGAAAATGCAAATTATTATTTAATAATAGTGTCATTTATATTTGACATACTTAACGATGTCGGTTATATTTGACACATAGGATAATAAATAAGGGTGAGTAAGCATATGAACAAATTCAAAAATAAAATGATTAATAGTCTTCTTGGTACGATAGGTGACAAAGATGAACGTGAAATTGCCATAATCAATGCTAAATTTACGACTGTATTTCTAACGGCATATGTTTTATTATTTTGTTTATTGCTATTAGGTGTCATTTTAGATGCGATGCATGACACCATTTCAGTGCTAACTATGGCAATCACGATTGTATTTTTAATTATCAATATTCAAACTCTCGTATTAATGCGAAAAGAAAAATTAGACGATTTAACCGTTTATTCTGATAAAGAATATGTCCAGCTCATTAAAAAATTAAAACGACAAAGTGTAGTTGGAGGGTTCTTTTTTGGAGCTTTAACAACGTTATTTGACATGGTATTTCGCTTTTTTAACGATACGGATGTAACGGTATGGTTTGCTGTAAGTAAGAATATCTTGCCGGGACTAGTATTTGGTGTACTTGCATATTTCTTTGCTAAATCTAAAGTTCGTAAGGATTATTAATATAGAGGTGAAGGACGTTGTCACGTTTAAATGACTTTTTAATTAAGTGGTTTACGAATAGCTCAACTGACAAAGATGAACGCGAAAAAATTCAATTGAATGAGCGTTTAGCTAATATGTACATGATTACTACAATATTAATAGCATTGCTACTTTTATTAAGCGTGATAGATATAATACACACACAACAAATAATGATGACACATGTTGCTGTATTTATTTTATTTTTTGGTTTAAACATAATTTCTTTAGTCATAATGGGAAAAGGTGGTTTAGACCATTCGCGAGTTAATTCTAAGGCTGAATATCGTCACTTAATTAAGAAATATGCTGTAATTTGTATAGGATTTGCTATTTATTTTGGTTTAGCTCTTTTTGGACTAGATTTATTATTTGATGCCGTAGGTGGGATAAAGACCTATGGTGGAAACCCAATTAATTATATCGTTGGTGGTATTGTGATGGGTATCTTGATGTATATTATGAGAGTCGTCAAAATAAAAAAAGAATATTAAATATTGTATGCCTTTCTCGTGTTCGATATTATATAATTAAACTATATTTTAAAGAACGAGAGAGGCTTTTTATGATAGATGCTGAACCAATTGTATTAAAAATGAAAAATCAAAAAATTAACTATGACCGTGTCTTGAAAAAATTAATACAGCAATGGAAGCGTGCGGAGCAAAAACCGAAAATTTTGTTACATAGCTGTTGTGCGCCATGTAGCACGTATACGTTAGAATATTTAACGCAATTTGCAGATATTGGTGTTTATTTTGCTAATCCCAATATTCATCCTAAAAATGAATATTTAAGACGTGCGAAAGTACAAGAACAATTTATTGCAGATTTTAATGAACGGACTGGCAATCATGTTCAATATATTGAAGCGCCATATGAACCACAAACGTTTATGAAAATGGCTAAATCACGTGGCTTAATGGATGAACCAGAAGGCGGATTGAGATGCTCAGCATGTTTTGAAATGCGTTTAGATCTTGTTGCCGATGCAGCACAGCGGTTTGGCTATAATTATTTTGGTAGTGCATTAACGTTGTCACCTAAGAAAAACGCGCAATTAATTAATGAATTAGGCATGAAAGTACAAGAAGCCTATGATGTGTACTATTTACCAAGTGACTTTAAAAAGAATAAAGGATATGAACGGTCATTGGAAATGTGTAGAGATTATAACGTTTATCGACAATGTTATTGTGGTTGTGTCTTTGCTGCAATGCGTCAAGGCATTGATTTTAAAGAAGTTAATAAAGAGGCTAAAGCTTTTTTAGAACAGTATCAATCTTAGAGTGAATTGATACTAAGTTGAGTTTTAATCAAAATAAAGAAAAATCAGCAGTATTTATCTCGATTCCCGATAAATATTGCTGATTTTAAATTTTAGGCATCTAAGCCAATGATATCTTTAACATTTGTATAATTATTTTTAGTTAAATATTGAGCGATGCCTTTATTGATTTTTTTAGTTAAGCCTGGGCCTTCAATCACTAATGATGAATAAATTTGTATTAGGGAAGCACCATTGCGCATCATTTGAATGGCATCATCTGTGCTAAAGATACCACCTGTACCAATGATTAGAAATTGACCTTTTGTTTGTTGATATGCCCATTTGACAAGCTCTAAATTACGTTTGAATAATGGTCTACCACTCAAGCCGCCTTCTTCGTTTTTATTATCAGAAGATAAGCCTTCTCGACGTCGTGTTGTATTCGCTAAAATCATTCCATCAAATGTTTCTGTAATTGAAGGTAATATATTTTTAAAATCATCTAAATTTAAATCTGAAGTTAATTTTAAATAGATAGGAACTTGAATATCTGTTTGAGCTTTAAATTCCTTTAATGCGTTGCATAGCATTGTAAATTCATCTTTATCGTGGAAGCTTTGTAAATTTTCTGTGTTAGGTGAGCTGATATTTACGGTAAAAAAGTCAACATCTGCCTTAAATGTATCCATGACTTTGATATAGTCCTGATCACGTTCTTCATAAGGAGTTGTCTTATTAACACCTACATTTAAACCTACAGGAATAGAATAAGCATGACGGCGTATATTAAATAAAGCACGATTCATCCCGATATTATTAAAACCCATGCGGTTGATTAAGGCATCATCTTCGAGTAAACGATACATTCGTGGTTTCGGGTTACCATCTTGAGGTTTCGGTGTGATGCCACCAAGTTCTAAGGCTCCAAAACCAAGGTATTCTAAAGCTTTAGGCACTTCACATGATTTGTCGAAGCCAGGTGCTAGACCTACAGGATTGTCGTAAGTATTACCTTGGATCGTTTGTTTCAATGAGGGATCTTCGTACACGAAAAGTTTTTTGACAATAGGAAAGATAAATGGTGCTTTTTGTAAAAGTTTGAGCGCGTCAATAGTTAAACCATGGGCTTTCTCCGGCTCAATTTTAAATAACAGGGGTTTGATTAATTTGTACATAGTAATGCTCCTTTTTCATTGTATTTGAGGCTTTCTATCCTCAATTAATAGCATTGAAAATAACATTTTCTATAATAGACTAGCACTTTATGTTTGTTTTTCAAAGCCAAAATATAGAAGTTCAATACTTTGCCATGATTTTTTCAAATGTTTGATACATTATTAAAAAGAGAATAAAAACTTTCAAATGAGGTAAAGTTAAATCGAAAGGGTATGACTTTATAGAGTAGTACGGTGATTGAGAAGGCACAAAAAAGGAAATAGGATATAAACGAAAGGAGTATGTATATGAATCAACAATGGATAGATCAATTACCTTTAGATAATATTCGAGATGTGGCACCTGTAAGTGGTGGGGATGTGAATGAGGCATTTAAAGTGACGACAAAAGATAGTACGTATTTCTTACTTGTACAACGCAATCGCGATCAATCATTTTATGCAGCTGAAATAGCAGGACTCAATGCTTTCGAAGCTGCAGACATTACAGCGCCACGTGTAATAGATAATGGCAGCATTAATGGAGATGCTTTTTTAATTTTGAGTTATTTAGATGAAGGGCGTACAGGGAGTCAGCGTGAATTAGGTCAATTAGTGGCTAAAATGCATAGTGAACAACAATCTAATGGCCAATTTGGGTTTGATTTACCTCATGAAGGTGGCGATATTTCATTTGACAATTCTTGGACGGATTCGTGGATAGAACTTTTTGTGGCACGTCGTATGGATCATTTACGTGACGAGCTCATGCACAAAGGATTATGGAATGAAGAAGACGATAAGGTGTATCAACAAGTACGCATGGTGATGATTAATGAGTTAGAAGCACATCAAAGTAAGCCATCACTCTTACATGGAGATTTATGGGGTGGCAATTATATGTTTTTAACTGATGGACGTCCTGCGCTCTTTGATCCAGCACCGTTATATGGAGATAGAGAGTTCGATTTAGGCATCACAACAGTTTTCGGGGGTTTTACGGATGAATTTTATGATGAATATGCCAAACACTATCCTATGGCAAAAGGTGCAGAAAAACGGTTGGAATTTTACAGATTATATTTATTTATGGTTCATTTATTAAAATTTGGTGGAATGTATGCGAATAGTGTGAATCGCTCAATGGCTGAAATATTAAAGTAGACAACTTCAACAATCAATGGCAATATCTATTTTAATTTCTAATTAATGATATTGTTAAATTCATAGCGGATAATGAAAAAGAGACTCGGACATAATTATGTTTTAAGTTATGAACTCTATA
>NZ_KV840192.1:39537-111121 GCF_001839145.1 Staphylococcus sp. HMSC62D11
GCGAGACTAAGAATTCATAATGAATTCTGTCCCGTCCCTTTCTTTAGCTTATCAGAGATATTTTTGTCTCAGATTTTTATTTTAGTATATTTTCAAGAATGAAAACTTAGTCTGTTTCATAATTTAAACACTGGACTATTATTGCCGTGCTTAGCCCCACATTTCACGTAAGACATTCGCAAAGCCTTCAGGTTTTTGTGCGTAACCTAAATGACCACCTGGAATATCAATGATGTCGATTCCGGTATGTTTAGAAATATAGAAGTTTACGTCTTGAGGGAATGAACCTTTTGAATCAGTGCCATTTAATAATGTAATAAGTTCTTTATGTTTGTTGAAATCTTCAATAGAAATATCGGATTCTGTATATTGTCGTATTTCATATTTAAACCAATTCATCATTTGTTCGAATACTTTTTTGCTTTCAGCATCATCTAATGATTGTGCAGGTTTAGACATATATTCAGCATCTAATTGGCTAATATGCAGCGTTTCACCAAATAATTTCATCGCTTGTGGCATACCTTCATTTATTGCAACATCAATGATTTCAGCATTTTTATCTTGCCAATATTTAGCATCTGGTAAGAAGGTGTTAATAGGAGGCTCGTGAAATGCAATACGTTTAACGATGTCAGGGTAATCTTTTAACACATGCATGGCAACAATTGAACCGGAACTTGAACCTAAAATGTAGACGGGTTCATTACTAAGTGATTTTGCTAATTCGGCAATATCTTGTGCGTCGCGTTTAATACGGTAGCGACTATTAGGATTAATTGCTTCATCAGGTAGAGGTTCTGTCAATTCACTTTCTCCATAACCACGACGATCAACAGCCACTATTGTGAAAGTATCTTTTAACTGTTGCGCGAGTGGCATAAAGATATCACCTGTACCATTTGCACCAGGTATCAAAATAAGTAAAGGACCGTTGCCCACTTTATGATAGCGTAATTTAGCACCTTGTAATTTTAATGTTTCCATATATAAACCCTCCAAATTAATCTATAGTTTTATATCTAATATAAATTATTCTATGCCTAATAATTTAGCACCATTTGTATAACTAATTTTCTCTTGTTCTTCTTTAGTTAAACCTAAATCACTTAAAAAAGTACCTAATTCTTCAGGTTCAACATATGGATAGTCCGCTGAATAGAGTATTCTGTCTACACCTAGTTCAGCTTTGACTAAATCAAATTGCGGTTTAGTTAGCATACCGCTTGGTGTAATATAGAAATTGTTTTTAAAATAATAGCTAATCGGATGTGCCAAATGCTCAGCAACTAGTATGGTATCCATGCGTTCTAAAAAGAAAGGAATAAACTCTCCCCAATGCCCGATAATGATATTTAAATTAGGATATCGGTCAAATATGCCAGATAGTACGAGATGAATGGCATGAATACCTACATCTACATGCCAGCCATATCCGAAACATGCAAATGTTGCTGCAGTGACCTCTGGATAGTTTCCTTTGTAGTAAGCTTGATAAACATCACTTTGTACAGGTGAAGGGTGTAGGTATATCGGTGCATTTAATTCTTCTGCTGCAGCGAACAGACCTTCGTACGCATCTTGATTTAAGAATCCGCCATTAGGGTGTCCCATTATAAGCGCACCTTTAAAGCCAAGTTCTGTTATACAACGTTTAAGTTCTTCAATTGCTGCTTCAGGTTCATTAATCGGTAATGTTGCAAAGCCAACAAAACGCTCAGGATATTGTTTAATATAATCTGCTAGGGTATCATTTGCTTGTTGACATAACTCAATAGCACGTTCTCCTTGTAAATTTGAAGGTGAACCATTGCCATACGATAAAACTTGCATTTGAACATCATGTTTATCCATAAAACCAATGCGTTTATCGTGATAAGACAGTTTATCGGCATCTGTGAAACCCGATTTTAGTGCAAGTCCGTCAAGCATCGTTTTTAGCGGTACACCATTTGGATCTGGTGACATATATTTCATTGTTTCTTGTTGAATATCCTCAATAACATAATGTTCTTCAAAATTAATGCTTTTCAATTTAAAAGCTTCCTATAAAAAATGATTAATTCTACCAGGGCATTGAGCCGTTGCTATCAATAAATGTACCAGTTGGACCATCTTTATCAATTGTTGCAAGTTTTACGATAGGAATAATCCCTTCTGAAGCAGGTTTTGCATTGTTACTAAAGTCTCCCACCAAATCAGTATTCGTTGAGCCAGGATCTGCTGCGTTAATTTGTATATGTGGAAGGCCTTTTGCATATTGCAATGTTATCATTGTCACCGCAGATTTAGATGAACAGTATGCTAAGGAGTTCACTTTTGATTCTTGTGTGTTTGGATTGGTTACCATACCAAATGAACCTAAACCGCTGCTAACATTGACTACGACAGGTTGTTCTGACTTTTCAAGGAGTGGGATAAAAGTATGCATCATACGTACAATGCCAAAGACATTTGTATTGTAGACTTGTTGCACGTCATTAACAGTCAAATCTGCAGGTTTTTTGAAGCCACCTGAAATTCCAGCATTGTTGATTAAAATATCTAGGCGTCCTTCTCTATCTTGAATTTGAAGATATGCTTGTTGAATGGAAATATCATCTGTAACATCAAGTTGGACGTACTTGACACCGAGTTCATCTGCAGCTTGTCGTCCACGTTCAGCATCGCGTGAACCTATATACACGTTGTAGCCTTTTTGTTGTAAAACTTTCGCTGTTTCAAAACCTAATCCTTTATTGCCGCCAGTGATTAATACAATTCTTTCCATTATTTTGTCACCTCGTTAGGTAAATATAATTTAATTAAGTTATCGCGAAATGTTTCGTTCGATAATTGTCGTTCAGATTTTTGAAATTCAAACGTTGTGGTTGTTAATGATTTTAAAAACATATCTGTTTTGAATATAGCCCATGATGTATCGTTGTAATCATAAAATAACTCAAAGTAAAATTGATTCAAATTTTTGAAAAAGTTACTATCACGGAATAATTTAGTGTTGTCGTTGCCTTCAATACAATTGAGTAAATCACTTTTATCCGTTTTAAAAGCTAAAAATATATCAAGTGAATATTGCATAATATCACGTGCTGACGTGTATTGTTGTTTAATGGTTAACATATCTTGCATAATATCATCAAAATCATGTTCAATGATGTGATAACATAAATCACCTTTATCTTTGAAATGGCGATAGAGTGTGCCCATACCGATATTTAATTCTTTAGCAATGCGATTCATACTGATATGTTCAACACCTTCTGCATTAAATAATTCAAGTGCCTTGGATTCTATACGCTGTCGATTTTTAAGTGCATCTTTACGCAATCATGTCACCTCATTAAAAATTTTTATTATTGACAAACGGATAACGCTCCGTTTATTATAAAGCGTATTAATTAGAAGTTCAATAATTTAGGTTTAAACGCATTGAATTTTAGAAAAGGGTGATGAGTATTGTCATTAAATAAAGAACAAAGACGCGTGACGAGCGCTGAACTTAAAGCACATTTTCATCAATCAACACTAACTATTGAAGCACTTGCACAGACATTAAATATTTCTGCAGCTGAAGTAAGAAATGTATTAGATATGCATGCACCCAATGGTATTTTTGGAAATAAATTACATACATTTATTCACTTAGTTTGGGATGTGCGTGATTTAATAAATGAAAATATAAGACAAAATGGTAACGAGCCAAAAGCATATTCATATTTAAAAGGTGAAAAAGAAGATTACTGGTTCTTACAGTAGGGAGATAAGTGATGAAGAAAAGTATTTTAGTTATTGGAGCTACAGGTAAACAAGGGAATGCTGTAGTCAAACAATTATTACATGAGGGCTGGCAAGTCCGTGCTTATACACGCAATAAACAAAATGACAAACTTACTACAATTAAACATAAAAACTTAGAAATTTTTGAAGGGGATTTGGGGAACCTAGATAGCTTAAAACAAGCGATGGAAGATCAATTTGGTGTCTATAGTGTGCAGCCAATTATACTCGATAATGTGACTGAAGAAATACGCCAAGGTAAAATGATAATTAATACAGCTTATCAACAAGGTATTGAACATATTATTTATAGTACAGCTGGCGGTGTGAATCGTAATCGTACGGGCCCTCATTTTGAAGCATTAGCACAGATTGAAAATGAACTTCAAAACAGTCCATTAAATTATACAATTATTAAGCCAGCTTTCTTTATGGATAATTTCTTGAGAATTATCACTGTAGAAGATGGAGTCATTTACATTCCAGAATTTATAAATAAAGCTGTTAAATTTGCGATGATTTCTTCTATTGATATTGCAAAAATTGCAGCACATATTTTTAAAAATACAAAACAGTTTAATCACCGTGCTATCGAGATTGCTTCAGATGAACGAACATTAGAAGAAGTTGTTAAAACATTTGCAACAGTGACTGGGAAGCCAGCACAAATTAAGGGTTCATATTCAAGTGGTACAGCTGAACGAGAATGGTTAGAATACAAAGGGTACGAAATTGATTTCAATCAAATGGAGAATATAAATCCACAACAATTATCATTACAACAGTGGATAGATAAAGCTGGATTTTAAAATTTTAAAAATGAGGTGAAGTATATGATGCAATCAATGTGGTTTAATTTACATGTAAAAGACTTAAAACGTAGTGAGCAATTTTATAAAAATTTAGGATTTAAAATTAATAAAAATCCAGATATGTTAGATAAGATGGTAGGTATTTCAATTGGTGAAACGATTGTTATTCTGATTGAAAATAATCATTTCGAAAATATCACTCATGATAAAACTTTAGCGCAACCTAATGAAGTTATTATTTCTCTTGGTGTCAAGACAAATAGTGAAGTAGATGTATTAGTACAAAAGGTTGAACAAGCAGGTGGGACTATCATTGATAAACCAGGTTTCTATCAAGGTTATTATGGTGCAATGTTTGCAGATCCAGATGGTCATAAATATAATTTCTTAGTTTGTTAACAAAAAGAATGTATAGAGTAAAGTTTAAACAGTAATTTATAGATCATTAAAGTGATGATGTATATATGCGATAAAATAAAAGCAGTATAGATTGTTGATGTAACGGATTAAAATTAAAGCTTCTATTAGTAGTTTTGGTAGTTTAAATTGAATCATATGATAGCTTTTATACATAAGGCACCTCGTTCATTTAGTTTAGTGATATTTATTAAATGATACGAAAGGGCCTTATTTTTTAAAAGTATGTTGATGTGAAATTACATATAAATGCGACGTATTTATAGTGATACATCTGAGTCGCCATCCCTAGGAACATGAAAGTAAAATATGTAGTGTTGAATATAAAAATGGGAGCGGTACTACGAATTCATAATAAATTCTGTCACGCTCCCATCATCTTAAGAGTTATGTCTCAGTTTGTATTTTATTATATTAGGTTTGCTATAGATTATTCATTCCCTATGATTCATTTTCTTGAATATTGCCGTATTGTTCTCTGAGATCATATACTTTATCAGGTGTAACATCTTGGCCAAGAGGGTCTAGAACTTTCATAGTAGAAAATGTATGAAGGACTTGTCCTCTAATCATGGCTAAATAATCTTGTCTTAAAGCTTGTTGCTCTTGTTTTTCTTCTATACTAAGTGTTTGTACTTTTTCTTTGTTTGCTAATTGATTAATTCTTTCTAATAAATTGTTCATTATTTGTCCTCCTAATTTGTATGTGTTGTAAAATGTGGCACAATAAGATCTATTAAATCTTGCTCATTATTTGTGAATCTTAAAAAATATGATTTGTGTTCGTGCCTCATATACTTTTACTAAAAACAACACTTATATTCTAAACGACATATGTTGTTTAGATATACTATACATGTGAAGGAAACAATGTGCAACTTTCATGCTTATATCATTTGTAGCTTAAACGACATATACCTAAAGGTGTTGTATAGCATTCGTAAATAAAATATAAAAGAACAGGTTGGGATAAAAATCTCAAAATAAAAGCACAAAGAGGATTTTTAATTAAAAAACTCTTTGCGCTTCTTCTATTTTCAATAATTCGCACGCTTGTCTTGCTAAAGGATAGCTTCAGTCTTTTAGAAACGTTTATGTTCTTGACGCTTTTACTTAATTAAAGATGTGTGATGTGATGGAGTAGAAAAGGAAGATTCTTGTCAATAAAGTCGTCGGCAGAAAGTTGGCTTGTATCAAGCCAATGTCTAACAAGTCCACATAAGCCAGCAGTTAAAAAGCTTGCGCTACTAGCAAGAACATCAATGTCTTGCTGTGGATAACTGTTACGCAGCATAATCGTAAAAATATCTTCCAATTCATTATGAATGCGTTTATGCGCTTGATTACAAAATGTTTCACTGTTCATCTTGCATGAGTCCTGTACTTCAATCATGTATTGTGCGATAGTGATAAACAAATTGGAGATAACCGACGCATTAACAATTTCAGAAATCGTTAAAGCATCATTTAAATCTTTTAGAATCGTGACAGATAAAGTGTAATCTAAAATGTCATATTTATCGGTAAAATGAGCATAAAATGTGGCACGATTTACCGTTGCACGTTCGGTAATATCTTTTACAGTGATTTGAGACATCTTTTTCTCGCGAGACACTTGTTGAAAAGATTCTACTAGCAACTTTTTAGTACGTAAAATACGTGGATCAACTTTGGTTGTAGGCACATTTAGCACCTCCCTTGTCAAAAATAACTTTATACTAAATTATCATCTGAAAGTGGAGCGTTGTCAAAATTCAAGCTTATCGATTTTATTTCATCATATCTTTAATTTGTTGTGTAATATACCGTTTTTGTTCCTTCTCTGCAATAGCTTTTATTGTTTTATCGGATGCTTTAGGATGTTCTTTTTTATATGTGATTATTTTATTTTGAATAGCTTCTTTAGCCTTTTTTTGAGAATTCTTAGTTAGTTTTGATTGTTGTTTTTGTAATTTTTTAGCTTCTTGTGCATTAAGTACTACCCACGTATCATCTGGAACAGTCACAACTGATGTTTCTTTAATAAGTTCTTTATCTTCTTTACCAAAATCAAATAAATAGCGATAGTATTTATTTTTCCATACCCAATATTCTTTTGTATTTTTTAACGTAGCATTATCGTCATTAGATGTTTCATAATAAGCCTGTTTTTTAGTAGATTCAGATATATCTTCTTTTGTAGTCTTTGGTTTAAAATGAGCCGTAGCTTTAGTATCATCTTTGTTATCTTTATATACCATGACATAATTGTTAGAATTGTTTCCAATTTCATTTGCTATAAGCATCTGTGCTGGTGATTTTGAATTCGCAGCTGAATAAATACGTTTTTCCGATTCGTGAATCGTTTCTTTTTGCATACCAAAATGATGTGTCATATTCGCTACAATACCTATGATTTGAACAACAAATAGGAAAGTAACTATTGAACCAATGATATAGCGACTTAACTTTTGAGGAATGAGTAACCATGATGCGAATAGAGCTATTGTTAAGATAATTAATATAATCATTTATTTTTCCTCACTTTCTGAATGATACATTTTTAAGAAAGGTACGATGATTAAACCAATCACTGCAAACGCAACACCGATTAAAAATGATGTATTAAAACCATCAATAGAGGCTTGTTGAGCATGTGCAGCATATTGAAGTGGATTAGCATCTTTTAAACTTTTTGTTGGCATATTATTGTTGATTATGTTTTGTGTTATAGATGTAAGTAATGCAACGGCAATTGAAGATGCCACTTGTCTCGCGGTGTTATTTGCAGCAGTACCATGTGTGCCCATTTTTGTCGGTAAAGCATCCATAGCATTTGTTGTTAAAGGCATCATCATTAATGCCACGCCAAACATTCTAATAGAGTAGAGCACTAATATAAGTGAAGGTGAAGTGGTATCTGATAAGAAGCCAAACGGTAAAGATGCTAATGTTAAAATTAAAAATCCTACAAATGTCAGACGCTTGATACCTATTTTATTATAAAGTGAGCCTGAAATTGGTGAGATAAAACCTAACATTAAGGCACCAGCAAGTAAGGTCAAACCAGATTCAAATGGTGAAAAACCATGAATATTTTGTAGGTACGTAGGCAACATCATTTCCACGCCATACATTGCCATTGTGACTACAATAAGGCCAATTGTTGCAATTACAAAACCTGAAGATTTAAAAACACGTAAATCTAAAAATGGGTCATCCAATTTAAACTGTCTGAAACCAAACCAAGCGATGATAATCAAGCTTAAAATGAGCGGTAAAATTACATAATTGAAACTACGCCATCCCTCTGTCGAAACATTGGAAAATCCCCATAAAAATAGCCCAAATCCTATACAAGATAAAATCAGTGATAATATGTCTAATTTAATCTTTCTATTTGGGATTACATCTTTCATAAAAAAGAAACTTAATATAAAGGCAATGGTGACAATGATGATTGGAAAAACAAAGATATTACGCCAAGAGTCACTAATTGTTAGACCTAAAATAACGTGGTCTTTATTTAAAATCCAACCTGCAAATGTGGGACCAAGTGCTGGAGCTAAACCAACTGCTAAACCACTAAGACCCATAGCACCACCACGTTTATTAGGTGGGAACATATTAATAATAATGATTTGCATTAAAGGTAACATCAAACCAACGGCAATGGCAGTAACAATGCGACCAGTTAAAAATATGTTCCATGAATCACTGTTGGAAGGTGCAATCGCAGTTAGAATTAAGCCTACTAAGAGAATGGCATATGCAATGACATGTAACCACTTAGTTGAAAAACGCGTAGCTAAGTAGGCTGACAAAGGGACCATGATACCGTTAGCTAATAGGAACCATGTAGTAGCTTGTTGTGCCGTACTAAAATCTATATCAAAATCCTTCATTAATGTTGGTAATGCTGTCCCTAGTGACGTTTGCATTAAAGCTCCCGCAAACGTCGCAAGTAATATAACAAACATTACCATAAATTTACTATAAGATTTACCGTGTTCATCTAAATCAAATTGAGTATTAATATTCTCTGACATAATATTCCTCCTTTAAAGTTACTGGATTAATGTAACAACTTTTTTAGAGAAAAAGGAGAACAAAATAAACTATATTGTATAAAATGACACACTGCGTCTTAAAATGTATTATATTGAATATAAAGAAAGGATGAGACTATGGCATATAATAGAAAAATAGAACAAACGCAACGTTTACTTAAAGAGGCACTGATAAAGTTATTGGGACAGCAAAATTTTGAGGAAATTACAGTTAATGACATTGTCTCAGAGGCATATGTTACTAGAAGTACTTTCTATAGATATTACGATGATAAATATGAATTACTCTCTGAAATCGAAGATCAAATCCTTCAATTTATTAGAAATGAAAGGGAGGTCGAGTTCTTGATGGACGACAAAACTGAAATTTTCGACACTGATAATATAATTAAATTATTCAACGCTTTAGATCGCTATAGTGAAGTATTAAGAGTACTTTTAACAAATGTAGGGGTTTTGAGTTTTAAAATGAAGATTAGAAAAATTGTGTCACAGCGACTCGATTTCTTAAATAAAATGTTTCAAAGTTCGAATGTTAGGTTAGAGTTAGGAAAGGAGTATCTGATAGCTATAATTATTCAAACTTTTGAATATTGGGCGCAATATAAAGATAAAGTAAGTGAAGAAGAAATTGCTCAAATGATTACAGCAGTTTATCATCAAGGTTTAATCAATGCATTGAATATAAATGTAAAGGAATTAAAAAGTGCTCAAATAAAAATTAAAAAGAGTGAAAATTAGAGCTATGCTATGATACCAACAATTATTATGACACTAATTACATAGTTCATAATTTAGGGGATGGAGAAGAGGGAAATCATGGCTGATAAGCTTCAGAGAGAGTTAAGTAATAGGCATATTCAATTAATTGCAATTGGTGGGGCAATTGGAACAGGTTTATTCTTGGGATCAGGTGAATCGGTTCACCTAGCAGGACCATCAATATTATTAACATACACTGTTGTAGGTTTTGTATTATTTATGTTTATGAGAGCAATGGGAGAAATGCTACTGTCGAATTTAGGTTTTAAATCGTTTGCTGATATTGCACATCATCATCTTGGTCCACTAGCTGGCTTTATGGTGGGGTGGACGTATTGGTTTACGTGGATCATCTCGGGAATGGCCGAAGTAACTGCAGTAGCAAAGTATGTACAATTCTGGTATCCACAAATTCCAAACTGGATTACTGCTGCTTTTACGATTTTAATACTTGTAACATTAAATTTATTCAGCGCTAAGTTGTTTGGTGAGCTGGAATTTTGGTTAGCTATTATTAAAGTGGTAACCATTGTTGCCTTGATTACTGTTGGAATTGTAATGGTGGTTTTCGCTTTTAAAACGCCATATGGTACAGCTAACGTGACACATATTTGGAGTCATGGTGGTTTCTTTCCTAATGGTGCCTCTGGTTTCTTTATGTCATTCCAAATGGCAATCTTTTCATTCATTGGTATTGAATTGATTGGTATTACTGCGGGAGAAACACAAAATCCACATAAAACGATTCCACAAGCGATTAATAATGTGCCACTTAGAATATTATTATTTTATATTGGCTCTTTAGCAGTGATTATGGCGGTTGTTCCTTGGGATAAACTTAACCCGGCAGATAGCCCTTATGTTAAGGTATTTGGTTTGGTTGGTATACCTTTTGCTGCAGGAATCATAAATTTTGTTGTATTAACAGCCGCTGCATCATCTTGTAATAGCGGAATATTTGCAAATAGTAGAACGATGTTTGGCTTATCTGGACGCAAACAGGCACCACCATTTTTACATAAGACGAATCGTAATGGTGTGCCATATTATGCCATCCTCATTACATGTGGCTTGCTTAGCATCTCTGTTATTTTAAATTATATTTATAAAGATGCGACCAAAGTGTTTGTGTCAATTACGACATTCTCTACGATTTTAAATATTATTATATGGGCGATTATAGTGATGTCTTATTTAGGTTTCTTAAAGCATAACCCAGAGTTGCATAAGCAAAGTAATTATAAAATGCCAGGCGGAAAATTTATGGCTACTGGAATACTCATATTTTTCGCATTTATTTTTATCGTTCTACTTATTAGCAACACAACACGTTGGGCAGTTTTATTATCCCCAGTTTGGTTGGGTATCCTATGCTTAATGTATCTACGCTATCGCAAAGAGACAAAAAAATCAGGAATACAATCCTAATAAAGTCAAATATTAATACAACATACTTTAGCAAGACACTTGAAAGATTAGAATACCGGGGCCCCAACAAAGAGACTTTCGAAAAGAAAGCCAACGGACAACGCAAGTTGGGGTGGGGCCCCAACAAAGAGGCTTTCGAAAAGAAAGCCAACGGACAACGCAAGTTGGGGTGGCCCCAACAGAGAGAATTTCGACAAGAAATTCCACAAGCACAGCAAGTTGGGTGGCTAAAACGGTTCTATTAGCAAGTGAATCAACAATACGTAGCATTGTAAATAAAGAAGGGAGCGGGACTACGAATTCATAATGAATGCTGTCCCGCTCCCTATTTTTTAGCAATAATATGCCATGTATTTCATAACAAGACGACGTTCCTCTTATAATTGATGATTTCGTTATCTTGATAAAAATTCTGGTATATAAATGCATAAATTTGGCACTGTTTATGTCTATTTTGAAAATTTTTAAATTTAATATTCTGAAAATTCAGAACATGTGTTATTATAATTTTATCATTTAAAACATTGGTGAACTGCTAAATATATAGAATTCATCAGCATGAATGACAATACAACATATAGAGATGTGTCAGAGACACAGCAGGAGGTAATTTTATGACAACAATTAGAAAGATAGGAGTAAAAGATTTCACCTTTAGAGTACTATCCGGGGTAGCCATTGGGATCGTCGTTGGTTTAGTGCCCAATGCCATTTTAGGTGAGATTTTAAAATATTTAATGCAGTATTCGCCAATATTTGCCATATTATTACATGTGGTGCAAGCACTTCAGTTTACTGTACCAGCTTTAATAGGTGCGTTAATCGCATTGAAATTTAATATGACACCTTTAGCAATTGCTGTTGTAGCAAGTGCCTCATACGTTGGTAGCGGTGCCGCACAATTTAAACATGGTGTTTGGGTTATTGCCGGCATTGGTGATTTAATCAATACAATGATTACGGCTGCAATTACAGTTTTATTTATTTTGTTAATAGAAAAACGTGTTGGCAGTATGGCATTAATCGTTTATCCAACAGTTGTTGGTGGTTTATCAGCATTTGTTGGGGTATTAATATTACCTTATGTACATTTAATTACTACAGCTATTGGTGATATGGTAAACAGCTTTACCGAATTACAACCTATATTAATGTGTATGTTGATTTCGATGGTATTTAGTTTCATTATCATTTCGCCATTATCAACGGTAGCCATTGCGATAGCGATTGGTATCACAGGACTTGCAGCAGGTTCGGCATCAATAGGTATCTCTGCGACAGAAGCAGTATTACTTATAGGCACAAGTAGAGTGAATCGTGTTGCTGTACCGATTTCAATCTTCTTTGGTGGTGTCAAAATGATGATGCCAAATATGGTTCGTTATCCAATTATCATGCTTCCTATATTAGTGAATGCTGCAATATCAGGTGTTGTAGGAAGTTTGATTGGTATTGCCGGAACAAAAGAATCTGCAGGATTTGGTTTTATCGGTATGATAGGACCTATCAGTGCTTTCAAATTCTTACATGTTGATTCTGCATGGATTAGTTTAGGTTTGATTGTTTTAGCTTTCTTTATTGTTCCATTAGCAGTTGCATATGCTTTAGATATTCTATTTAGAAGAGTATTGAAGTTATATGATTCAAATATCTTTAAATTCCTAGGATAAAGTTAAAGTCACAGGCTCCGAGAGTTCTGTGACTTTTATTTTGTACATAGTTCTTGTAGTACTATGGCTTGATTATATTTGGTATTTTTTGCGGCATAGAGCAGGATGACATCTTGATGACTTTCTTCTATTATATGTTTAAGCTTATTAAACGCCTGTGCTTGTTCATCATTATCTTGTAACTCTTTTTTATATTTTTCTTTAAATTGCTTAAATAAGTCATCTTGATGATTAAACCATTGTCGTAATGCTGTACTAGGAGCAATGTCTTTCAACCATTCATCAAGTTGTGCGTGTGCTTTGGAGATGCCTCGAGGCCACACTCTATCGACAAGAATTCTTTTACCCTCTGGGATAGAATCATCATAAATACGTGCAATTTTAACAGTCATAGTAAATCTCCTCCATATTACATATGTTCCCTGAAATAGATGTTATAAAGCATATGTAAAAACGCTGACAGATAGCGTATAGTAATAAGTAACAAATAATGCATGCCTGTGCATTAATATTTAATAAGTAAAGGATGACACACATGGTCAAAAATATCGAAACACTTGCACTGAAAGCTGCGAAATTAACGCGACAAACTCATGAATTAGGTATTCCAGTGATGATATTATTTGAAGGTGTTCCAGCATCAGGAAAGACACGTTTATCAAATGAACTATTATTAAATTTTGACGCTAAATATACACGCTTTATTACAACACAATCTCCAAAAGAAAATGACTTGAGATATCAATTTCTACAAAAATATTGGAATAGCTTACCGAAAAAAGGGGGTATTAATGTTTACTTCCGTAGCTGGTATTCACATTATTTAGATTATAGAGAAAATGCTATTAAATCATTACAATACCCTAACTATGAAGTGTTAGAATCTCAAATTCATTCTTTTGAAAAGATGCTTATACAAGATCATTATGAAATCATTAAGTTTTTTATTGAAATAAATGAAGAGAAACGCCAAGAACATATTCGACAAACGAATAATAATCCATTAATGCAATGGAAAGTACAAGAATATGAGAAAGTTCTAGATAGTGATATTTATTTAAGAGATATGCATGGTTTTATTGAACGAGATAAAGATTGGAAAGTGATTGATTATACAGAGCGTCAACATGCTATAGAGAAGATGTATGAGCATATTATTAAACGTTTAGAAAAGGCAATTAAGAAACATCAACGACAATCGCACAATTATGACGGGTTATTTACATCAGATTATACGACAGACTTTTTTAATCAAACACTTGATAAAGTGTCTAAAAAAGAATATAAATCGCAAGTTGTTGACTTACAAAAACGATTACGTGAACTACAATTTGCTTTATATGATAGAAAAATTCCTTTGATATTAGTATTTGAAGGTATGGATGCTGCAGGAAAAGGGGGAAATATCAAAAGAATTAGAGAAAAGTTAGATCCTACAGGATATGAGGTTAATGGTATAAGTGCACCTACAGACGTAGAGCTACAACATCATTATTTATGGCGTTTTGCTAAAGAAATGCCTCGTACAGGGCATATTGAAATGTTTGACCGCAGTTGGTATGGTAGGGTACTTGTTGAACGTGTAGAAGGCTTTGCAACAACGAAGGAATGGCAACGCGCTTATGATGAAATCAATGCTTTTGAAAAGATGTGGACGGATGAGGGTGCTATTGTACTTAAATTTTTCTTGACTTTGGATAAAAAAGAACAACTTAAACGATTCAAAGATAGAGAGAATAACGTGAACAAACAGTGGAAAATTACCAGTGAAGATTGGCGTAACCGTGACAAATGGGATCTGTACTTAGAAGCGAGTGTGGACATGATTAAACGCACGGATACAGACCATGCACCATGGTATGTTATTCCAGCAGATCATAAGAAAACATCTAGATTGAAAGTAATGCAATATATTATTCAACAATGTGAACACGCACTTTGGGGAGTTAAACATTGATATAAAGTTATAGGAGACTGGGACATCATTATGTTTTAAGTTGTGAACTCTATATTGGCAGCAGTTGACTGGACTAAAAATACGCTTATACCAAGCTTTTTCAATCCTAGTCAACCTTGCCGGGGCGGGACTAAGAATTCATAATGAATTCTGTCCCGCTCCCTATTTTTATAAATAGATAAATATGTGTAATGTATTACATATTTGTAACAGAGCTGCAATTTGTAATAATTCAGGTGGTGTCATCCATGTGTAAATTTTTTAATATTCTATTGTAAATCAAGGGTTTAAGATGAAATTTTTTACTTATAGATACGAAATTGTGTGTTACATTGCAAGACAATTATGTTTCAACATTACAAATGATGTCTATTATTGTAATTTTTTGTAAGATAGGTGTAATATAAATCGCCAAATTTTATGTTATAGTTTCTAGTGTCAAAAGTTAAACATGAATTTGAGGTAACAACTCAATACGTTTTTTAGAACATTAGAGAACAGTAAACGAAAATATACAACAATTTTTTGGAGGAATTTATTATTATGAAAAAGACAGTATTAGCATCATCATTAGCAGTAACTTTAGGAGTAACAGGTTATGCATTAACTTCAGGTCATGAAGCTCACGCAGCTGAAACTACTAACTATGATCAATTAGCTAACTTAGCACAACATAATCCATCAGAATTAAATGCACACCCAGTAAAAGCTGGCGCATATGATTTTTCTTTCGTGAAAGATGGTTTTAGATATACATTCACTTCAAATGGTCAAAACTTTACTTGGAAATATATCTACACAGGTGAAGCAGACAGCCAACCTTCAACTCAAGGTTACACTGAAGGTTCTACACAAGCAGTTAGTTCAAATGCACAAGCTAGCAACACAAATGTACAAGCAGTTTCTGCACCAAGATCAAGCTACCAAACATCAACAACTTCTTACTCAGCTCCAGCTACTTCAAGCTACAGCAGTTCAGTAAGATTATCTAACGGAAACACTGCAGGTGCTACTGGTTCTTCAGCAGCAGCAATTATGGCTCAACGTACTGGCGTTCCAGCATCAACATGGTCTGCAATCATTGCACGTGAATCTAATGGTCAAGCAAATGCACGTAATGCTTCTGGTGCTTCAGGTTTATTCCAAACTATGCCAGGTTGGGGTTCAACTGCTACAGTAAACGATCAAATCAATGCTGCAGTTAGAGCATACAAAGCTCAAGGTTTATCTGCTTGGGGAATGTAAGATAAACATTACTACAATATAAACTTAAAAAAACACTTCAAAGCCTATGCTTTGGGGTGTTTTTTTACGTACTTAAATATTCTTACAACATTGTCACAATAAAAATGTCATCAATTTAATAAAACTTTGCTATAATGGTACAGTATTCGTTCATATTAGTAGACGCACTACATAATCAAATATAAATATGAATGTTAATAGTATTTTTCTACTGGGAATATAATATCTACAAACAATATCCAAAAAAATTAACATGGTGTATTGTGAAAATTGTGAACATTTAAGTTGTGGGAGTGGCTATTGTTGAAAAAAGATTTAAGACGTATTGATCGGAACTACAAGTTAAGATATATGCCTGGACTAGACGGCCTTAGAGCCATTGCAGTGTTAGGTATCATTATCTATCATCTTAATCCCCAATGGCTTAGTGGTGGATTCTTAGGTGTTGACACATTCTTTGTTATTTCAGGCTATTTAATTACAAGCTTATTAATCATTGAATATTATCGAACAGGTACAATTGATTTAAGGGCATTTTGGATTAGACGAATAAAAAGGCTTATTCCAGCAGTGTATTTTATGGTGTCTGCCGTACTTGTCTTTATATTGCTCTTTAAACCGGATTTAATCATTGAAATCAAAAAAGATGCTATAGCAGCATTTTTGTATGTTTCCAATTGGTGGTATATATCACAAAATGTTGATTACTTTAATCAATTTGCGATAGCTCCATTGAAACATTTGTGGTCATTAGCTATAGAAGAACAATTTTATGTCTTTTATCCAATTGTGGTTTTCTTCTTGTTTAAACGTTTTAAACCGCAAAAAATCACACTTATATTATGGATTGTCTCTCTATTATCTTTGGTAACGATGGCAATTATTTTTGGTGTGACAGGGGATAGTTCTCGCGTGTACTTTGGTACAGATACACGGTTACAAACGCTATTGCTAGGCTGTATTCTTGCGTTTGTGTGGAACCCATTTGGACTTAAAAAGACAAAATATAAAATGTCCTACTTAGGTATAAATTTATCTGGAATTATTGCCTTTATTTTATTAGTCAGCTTTTTCTTCATTATTAGTGACCAAGATAAATGGATTTATCAAGGCGGGTTCTATTTAATTTCTGCCATGACATTATTTATTATTGCCAGTGCAGTGCACCCATCATCTATATTAGCGAAACTGCTCAGCTTTAAATTATTTACTTATATTGGAAAGCGATCATATAGTTTATACTTATGGCATTTTCCAATTATTGTTTTAATGAATAGTTATTATGTACAAGGTCAAATTCCTGCATATGTCTACATCATTGAAGTTATATTAATGTTTGTCATGGCTGAATTTTCATATCAATTTATAGAAAATCCAATCAGAAAAAAGGGGTTCAAAGCATTTACATTCAACCCAAAACATGTCAAACGTATCATCAGAACAGTACTCATTTTAGTATTTTTAATTCCAACGTTAATAGCGTTTACTGGTGTATTTGATAGTTTAGGTAAAGAACACGAAGCAAAACAACATTCGAAAAAGACTTCTTTTAATACTAGTCATAAAAAGCAGCCGAAACCACAGCCGGATCAAAATAAAGGACAGACTAAGTTTAATATTAAAAAATCTTCACCATTGTTATTAGGAGATTCAGTGATGGTTGACATCGGAGAAGTATTCGCCGATAAAGTACCAAACGCTAATATAGATGGTAAAGTTGGACGTCAGTTAATTGAAGCTGCGCCTTTAGCTAAAGGAAAATACCAACAATATAATAAAAAAGGACAAATTGTGGTATTGGAATTAGGTACGAATGGTGAGTTTACTAAAGATCAACTTAAAGAATTGGTTGATGCATTTGGTCAGGCTGATATTTATTTAGTTAATACACGTGTGCCAAGAGATTATCAACAAAATAATAATAAGTTAATGAAAGATATAACTAAAAATAAAAAGAATGTACATTTAGTTGACTGGTATAGCGCTTCAGCAGGACATCAAGAGTACTTTGCTTATGACGGCATTCATTTAGAGTATAGTGGATGTAAAGCCTTATCAAATGAAATTATAAAAACCATTGAACAAACAGAAAAAGAGAAAAATAAATAATAATTTATTTCGGTAGAGATAAATATCAACTAAGTCATATAACCACTGAACATAAATTCTAAAAATTTAGCCAGTAAATGCGTTTCTTGCAAATTCATTTGCTGGCTTCTTTATTTACAATGCTTTGTATTATTGGCTCACTTGCTTAAGGACAGCTTGCTTTGTTTGTTGAAATACTTTTCTCATTTCTCTTTGTTGGGGTCTCGTCATATTGTTTTATTCTCGCCAAGATATGGCCTATTTAAATATGATTGTACATTATGTTTTGAAAAAGTTAAGATACTTTCGCATCTATGAATAAACTTCATTAAACAAATTGCCTTATGAAAAAAAGATAACGTGACGCACTCATATACGCTACAAATAGAAATGCCAGTTTTAATACTTTCAAATGATATTGTATTAACTATACTCAAAGAAAGGGCTTTGCCGTTTTAATTTCCGTTATATTTATGTCCCATAATGTGTTATGTTTTGCTAATAAAGTACATAACCCATAAATTGTTAGAATATTGACATTATTCACTCAATTACAATAGAATGTATATATTAAGTGGAACATTGAAATGTAGAGATTAGACAAAGATGTGATATATGACTAAATTAAGTAGGATAGAGTTTTTTAAGGAGGTTTACTTATGATTATTTCTCAAAGACTTGATAGCATACCAGATAGCTATTTTGGGAAAACGATGGGACGTAAAATAGAACATGGCCCGTTACCATTGATTAATATGGCAGTAGGTATCCCTGACGGGGAAACACCTAAAGGGATTGTGGATTGTTTTGCGCAAGCCGTAAGTATCCCAGAAAATCAAAAATATGGTGCTTTTCATGGTAAAGCCTCATTTAGACAAGCTATCGTTGATTTTTATCATAGACATTATGATGTGTTATTAGATCCAGAAGATGAAGTGTGTATCTTGTATGGCACTAAAAACGGCTTAGTGGCCTTACCTGCATGTGTTGTAAATCCTGGAGAGCATGTTTTGCTTCCTGACCCTGGTTATACGGATTACTTGGCGGGCGTTATGCTTGCAGATGCAAACCCCGTTCCATTAAATTTAGAACCACCACATTATCTACCTGAATGGGATAAAGTAGAACCACATATTTTAGAAAATACAGCACTTGTCTATTTAACTTATCCAAATAATCCCACTGGTTCAACTGCAACAAAAGCTGTATTTGATGCAGCGATAAATCAATTTAAGGATACTAAGACGAAAATTGTTCATGACTTTGCATATAGTGCCTTTGGTTTTGACGCTAAAAACCCAAGTATATTAGCATCTGAACATGGTAAGGATGTTGCAATTGAAATATTCTCTCTATCTAAAGGCTATAATATGTCTGGTTTCCGTGTTGGTTTTGCAGTAGGAAATAAAGAGATGATTCAAGCGCTTAAAAAGTATCAAACGCATACGAATGCAGGGATGTTTGGCGCATTACAAGATGCTGCTACCTATGCACTAAATAACTATGATGACTTTTTAGATCAACAAAATGAAACATTTAAGCGTCGTAGAAATTATTTTGAACAACAATTACTTGAAGCACACTTGCCATTTGTATCATCAAAAGGTGGTATTTATGAATGGTTGCATACGCCCCCAGGATATGATAGTGAGACATTTGAACAATTTTTATTACAAGAATTGTCTATTTTGGTGGCACCTGGTATTCCATTTGGTCAAAATGGTAAGCACTATGTACGTATATCTTTAGCATTAGATGATCAATTACTTGAAGAGGCAGCACAACGTTTAGCAACGTTGACGCATTTATATACCAATAATAATTAGAATGTGAGGAATTCGAATGACGAAAATTAAAATCATGACAGTACGTGAAGAAGATATCCCTTTTATTGAAGATTGGGCACGAAATAATGATGTTGAAGTAGATTTAGATACTGCACAGCTCACCGAAGAAAATGTAGATACCGTAAAAGGTTTTGATGGTTTATCGTTATCACAAATGCTACCTTTATCGGAAAACATATATGCTAAGCTCCATGAATTTGGGATTAAACAAATTGCACAACGTAGTGCAGGATATGATGGCTTTGATTTAGAATTAGCTACTAAGTACGATTTAATTGTATCTAATGTGCCATCATATTCACCTACGTCAATTGCTGAATTTGCAGTGACACAAGCGATTAATCTTATTAGAAATGCCAACCAAATTCAAAACAATGTACGTCAATATGATTTTCGATGGCAACCAAGTATTTTATCACGTTCTATTCGTGATTTAACAGTAGCGGTTATTGGTACAGGGCGAATTGGTGGTCGTGCGGCAGAAATATTTGCTAAGGGATACGGTAGCAAGGTGATAGCTTATGATCCATTTCCAAATGAACATGTTGCTGAGTATGTTACATATACCGAAACATTGGAAGAAGCTGTTGGTCAAGCAGATATTGTAACAATCCATGTGCCAGCTACAAAATATAATCATCATTTATTTAATGACGATTTATTTAAACAATTTAAACAAGGTGCAGTATTTATTAATGCGGCTCGTGGATCACTCGTTGATACAAAAGCCTTATTATCAAATATTGATTCACAGCACATTAAAGGTGCTGCTTTAGATACTTATGAATACGAACGAGGTGTCTTCCCAATTAACCATCAAGGTCAAGAACTCAATGATGCATTACTGGATGAACTAATTGAACGTGAAGATATTATTTTAACGCCTCATATCGCATTTTACACTGATGCAGCAGTTAAAAACCTTATTGTTGATGCGTTAGATGCAACATTAGATGTCTTAAATACCGGAACTACTCATTTACGCGTAAATTAATAATAATACAATTAAAACGTTTATTAAATAAAACAAAAATGCCTTATTTTAAAAAGAGACTCTCGAGCAAACAGAACAAGCTGAAAGGGGCCCCAACAAAGAGGCTTTCGAAAAGAAAGCCAACGGACAACGCGAGTTGGGGTGGGGCCCCAACAAAGAGGCTTTCAAAAAGAAAGCCAACGGACAACGCGAGTTGGGGTGAGGCCCCAACAGTGAGAAATGCGAGACGCATTTCAACAAGTAAAGCAAGTTGGGTGGTTAAAACGGTTCTATTAGCAAGTGAACCAACAAAAAGTGTAAATAAAGAAGGGAGCGGGACTACGAATTCATAATGAATGCTGTCCCGCTCCCTATTTTTCTAGGAATTATGTCCCAAACTGCATTATGTTGGGATTTATATCTCAGATTCTTAACACAACGATTTATTTTACATCGTAACCTTGGTCTTCAATAGCATCTTTCATTTGAGCTATTGTAACTTTATCTTCACTATAACCTACTCTTACTTGACCTTTATCTAAGTCAACTTCAGCAGATGAAACACCATTTAGTTTTGCAAGAGCAGATTCTACTGCATTACGACAATGTTCACAACTCATACCTTCTACATTTAAAGTATCTATTTTCATATTTAAACCTCCACATTTTTTATATTTAGTATTTACCCGTATTATAATATTTTTTACCATATAAAGAGAAGTTTTTATAGTTTCATACGTTTTAAACGTAACGCATTGGTAACAACACTAACTGAACTCAATGCCATTGCTGCACCTGCCACCCATGGCGCAAGTAAACCGCATGCGGCAATTGGAATACCAGCAATATTATAACCAAAAGCCCAGAATAGGTTTTGTTTAATATTATGAATTGTTTTTTCGCTGGCGATAATCGCTTTTGGTAATAAGGAAAGATCGCCACCTAAAATAGTGATGTCACTTGATTCAATGGCAACTTCTGTACCTGTGCCCATGGCAATGCCAACATCTGCTTGTACTAGTGCTGGTGCGTCATTGATACCATCACCCACCATTGCAACTTGATGCTGTTCTCGTTGTAAATCTGCAACATGTGACGCTTTGTCTTCAGGTAAAACATGTGCGATGACTTTATCGATACCAACTTGTTGAGCAATGGCTTTCGCAGTGTGTTCATTGTCACCGGTAAGCATAACAGTTTGAATATTCATAACATGCAGCTGGTGAATCGCTTGCTTTGCAGTAGCTTTCACTGTGTCTGCAACTGCGATCATGCCAGTTAGTTGATTTTTCACTGCGATAAACATAACGGTTTTACCTTCAGACTCTAATTGACGACATTGCGCATCAAATTTATCTATAGCTATATTATGGTCAGATAACAATTTACGATTACCGATGAGCACGTGCTCATGATCTACGGTAGCTTGAATACCATGGCCGGGCAGATTAGTGAATGATTGTACAGTTGTTAATGTCTGTTTTTGCCCTTGACCATATGTCACGATGGCAGTAGCAAGTGGATGTTCTGAACTATGCTCAGCACTCATGGCTAATTGCAAGGTGCGTGAATCGCCGATATAGTCTGTAACTTGTGGTTTGCCATGTGTGATAGTTCCTGTTTTATCAAAGACAATCGTATCAATATTATGGGTAGTTTCAACAAACGCACCGCCTTTAAATAAAATGCCGTTTTCTGCTGCTTTACCTGTACCTACCATGATAGAAGTTGGTGTGGCTAATCCGAGTGCACATGGACATGCAATAACTAAGACGGAAATGGCTGCAACTAAAGCATCTTCAAAGGAGCCAGGATGGATCCATAGTAACCAAATACTGAATGTTAGAATTGCTATAGCAATGACAGTAGGTACAAAATAACCTGAAATGATGTCAGCAAGTCGTTGAATAGGAGCTTTAGAACCTTGTGCATCTTCTACAACTTTAATGATATTAGCTAAGGCAGTATCTTCACCAACTTTTGTTGCTTTCATTGTAATAACACCTTGCTGATTCATTGTTGAACCGATGACTTCATCATCAATTGTTTTATCTATAGGTAATGATTCACCAGTTAGCATGGATTCATCAATTGCGGTTTGCCCTGAAGTGATGACGCCATCAACAGGAATCTTTTCTCCGGGTTTAACAACGAAATGTTGACCGACTTGTACTTTGGCAAGAGGGATCATCGTTTCAGTGCCATCTTGTTGAATGAGACGTGCAGACTTAGCTTGCAGATTTAACAGTTCACTTAAAGCGGATGTGGTTTGTGATTTGGCGCGTGCCTCTAAATATTTTCCAAATAGAATTAACGTGATAAGAACCGCGCTCGTTTCGAAGTAAAGATGTGGTTGATACGTATTCTTAGACAACCACTTTATCATTTCGTAAAGACTATAAAAATATGCAGCACTAGTACCTAGAGCAACGAGTACATCCATATTGGCACCGCCATGGCGTAAATTTTTATAAGCACCTACATAAAATTGCCAACCAATCATAAATTGGATAGGCGTGGCGAGCAGAAATTGGAACCATGGATTCATTAAAATATGAGGCAAGTTCATATGAAACAGATGAATCAACATGGTTAATACTAAAGGAACAGACAGTATAGCTGATACGATGAGTTTATTTCTTTTATGTGCGAGTGCTTGCGCTTTGCGCTTGTGCTGTGTTTCATCATTTTGCTTTAGCTGGGCACCATACCCTAATTGTTTAATTCGTTGGATAAGTGTATCTGCGTCGGTTTGTCCTGGATAATAATCAACTGATGCTTGTTCAGTCGTTAAATTAACGTTGGCTTGATTAACACCAGGTTGTTTACTTAGAACCTTTTCAATGCGATTTGAGCACGCAGCACAAGTCATTCCTGTAATATCGAGTTCCAAGTTATCTGTGGCAACATCGTAACCCAATTGTTGAATTTGAGTGATGAAAGCTTGCAGCGAATATTGGTTTGGATCGTATTCAATATGTGCTTGTTCAGTTGTTAAATTAACTTGGGCAGTGACATTATCTAAGCGATTAAGCTTTTTTTCAATGCGATTTGAACACGCAGCACAAGTCATACCTGTAACAGTTAATGTAGTAGATTTGGTATGGGACATATGCAAACCTCCCTTATATTACTTACTAATATACCCCTACTAGGTATATAGGTCAATCATTCTGTTTGCATATAAAAAAAGACTGAAATCAACCGTAGTGGTAGAAATTTCAATCCTTTAATGTTTTAACGGACTTATAAAGTACGATATAGCATATGTGTAGTTCATTTTCGCAACTTTTATAGGTTCAGTTAAAAGAAGTGTCAAAAGTTAACATAGGTTTAGAAGAAATCAGAAGGGGACAACGATTCAGTTTGCTTAGAATGATGTTGAAATTGATTAACCTTTTCAGCAAAGTTTTCGTGATAATAATTAGATACGTCATCTATAATTGCATAGTTTTCAAACGTTCGAACAAGGCCCAATATGACTAATATAATAAAGACACCTTTTAAAATTCCTTTCATAATTGTAATCTCCTTTGCTATGTCATGGTATAAGTATAGTAAAAATAAATAGCAATTTCATGAGACTTGAGCAGTGATTTTATCTGGTTCTAAAGTAGTAATGAGTGAAAAAATAATAGAGATATTAAGGGTGGAATATAGCCGACAACAATAACGGTTGTTAAAGTGAATATTAGTCATTAAAATGAAACTAATAATGATGTTGTGGAGGAGATTGTAATGACAGAAAAAGAAAAAATGCTTGCTCATCAATGGTATGATGCTAATTATGATACACAATTACATCAAGATTTATTACGTGCAAAGGATTTATGTTATGACTACAATCAAACGCGACCAAGTGATTCAAAAAAACGTATTCAGATTCTAAGTGAGTTGTTAGGTTATGAAACTGAAAATGTAGTTATTAATAGTCCTCTCGATATGGATTATGGTTGGAACGTTAAATTGGGGAAAAATATTTTTGTGAATAGCAATTGTTACTTTATGGATGGTGGAGGTATAACTATAGGTAATAATGTCTTTATAGGACCATCGTGTGGATTTTATACAGCGCACCATCCATTGACGCATCAAGAACGTAATATAGGATTAGAATTAGCACTTCCAATTACAATTGGAAATAATATATGGATAGGTGGTAATGTAGTAGTAACACCAGGGGTAACAATTGGAGACGGTTCAGTTATAGCAGCTGGAGCTGTAGTTACGAAAGATGTTCCACCCAATAGTTTAGTGGCAGGTATTCCTGCCAAGGTAGTAAGAGTCATTGATGATAGTGATTCACCGAAAATATAAATACTGTTAACAGAAATAACAAATCTTTAATGGCTTTAAATAAGAAAAGTCATTAAAGGTTTTTTGTTGAGAAACATTTCAATGAGCTACGTAACTTTATCACGCATAATATACACGATATAATAAAAAAATGATATAATGAAGTGATCTTATATTACTTTCTGTTTTATTGCCAATTGAACCTTTTAGCTATAGTGGTAGTAATAGAATTAATTTTTAAGCAACTAGAAATAATGTTAAATAGTACAACTTAGAAAGGAAAAATTAATATGGCATTAAAGAAATTTATAATTAATCAAATTCAAAGGAAGTTCAAATTTATATCAACTCCTCTTAAGAATAAGAAAAAATCGGCATATACTAGTAAAGTTATGACATATGCTAAATATTACGATAGATTGAAAGTAAAGAATAACTTGATTTTATATCAAGTGAGAGATGGAAAAAGTATTACAGATAGCCCCTATGCTATTTTTAAAAGTTTATTAAACAATAAAAAATATAGAAAGTATACTCATAAATGGGTAGTAGACAATGAAGCTACGCTCAATTTCTATAAACAAAAATTCTCTAAATTTAAGAATATTGAATTTATTATTAAAGAATCTGATGATTATTTAAAAGCTTTAGCAGAATGCAAATATTTATTTAATAACTCAACTTTTCCAGCTTATTATACTAAAAAAGTTGATCAAATCTACGTGAATACCTGGCATGGTACACCTCTCAAATGTATGGGCTTAGATATTGAAGATAGTCTTCGAGGTTCCCAAAACATTATTAAAAACTTTTTACAAAGTGATTATTTAATTAGTCCCAATCAGCACACTACAGAAATATTCAAGAGGGCTTTTGCACTTGAAACGATATATGGAGGACAAATACTTGAAATAGGATATCCTCGAATCGATTTAACACTTAATACAAGTAAACCATCCATATTAAGTAAAATCAGTACACATATTAATTTAGATGGCAGAGAAATAGCATTGTATTGTCCAACATGGAGAGGATCGGATGTTAACAATCCAACTGAAAGTCTGAACAACATTCTAGATGAAATTAAACAGTTGGAAAAGCATATTAACTATCAAGTATTAGTTAAAGTTCATCCATATGCATATCAAGAAGCATTAGAAAATGAAGCATTACTCCCGTATTTAATACCAGATTATTTTGATACAAATGAGCTATTATCAGCGATAGATTTAATGATCACGGACTATTCAAGTATCTTTTTTGACTTTTTAGTTACAGATAAACCCATCATATTTTATACACCAGATTATGAAGAATATGAAACATCAAGAGGCATGTATATAGGAATAGATGATTTACCCGGACCAGTTTGTCACCACATCGAAGAAGTTATCGATGCTATTCAACAACAAAGCTACTTTTCAGATAAATATCTAAAGAATTATCAACATTTCAAACAAACCTATGTCAATTTAGATAATGGTAGCGTTACCCAAACGCTCATTGATTATGTATTTAAAGGTAAAAAAGTGATAGATCCAGTAACAAATGTTGTAAATAAAAAGAAAATCCTCATTTATCCGGGTGGCATGAAGAATAACGGGATTACTTCTTCGGCCATCAACTTATTAGAGAATCTTGATTATAGCCGTTTTGATGTAACGATATTTCTTAATCGTACTAATAATGCAGAAGTTTTAAATAATTTAAATAATGTAAATGAAAATGTCAGAATTATCTTGAGAAGAGGACCTTTATTTGCATCATTAAAAGAAATGTATATTGTCAATTTTATTAGGCAAAGAGGTTTGAATAAAACGTTTGAAAAATGGCTTTATCCTAAAAAAGTTTACGAACGTGATTTCCGTAAAGTATTTGGTAATAGTAAATTTGACTACGCTATCGATTTTAGCGGGTATTCTATGTTTTGGGCTAATCTTATTTTAGCAAGTCATGCGAAACGCAAATTCATCTTTTTACATAGTGATATGAAAGCAGATATGAAGCGCACAATTAATGGTAAAAGACCGCATTATTTAAATGTGAAAGGTGCTATTTCGACATATCAGTATTTTGATAAACTAATCAGTGTATCCGATGCGACGAAACAATTAAATAAAGAGAAGATTAATCAAAAGAACTTAAATAAGAAATTTGCTACTGCTAGAAATACAATTAATATTACTAAAATTAATCAGCTGAAAAATGATGATTCTGATAAATATGAAAAGCATGGTGAATCTGTATTAGTTAATGTGAGAGATAATAAAGTTCACTCTGTTCGATTTAGTGATGAAGATTTTAAAATAGTTACAGTAGGTAGATTATCACCTGAAAAAGGCTTTGATTTATTGATTGAAGCAGTATCTGAATTAGTGGGACACTATCCTAAAGTAAAGCTTTATATTATAGGAGAAGGCGCACTTAGAAATCAATTACAAAAGCAAATTAAGCAATTAAAATTAGAAGACAATGTATTTTTATTAGGACAACGTAGCAATCCATTTTATATCATGAAACATTCTGATTTATTAGCTTTGACTTCTTACTATGAAGGTCAATCAATGGTATTATTAGAAGCTTTAACATTAGGTATGAACATTTTAGCGTCTGATATTGAGGCAAATCGATATGTCTTAAATGATGGCAAGTTTGGTAAACTTGTTAGTCACGATATTAAAGATATAGCTAAGGCGATTGAACATTTTATCAAAAAAGAAAATGACGTATATGAAACATTTGATTATCTTTCATATAATAAGCAAGCAATTAATGAATTTTATAAGCTACTTAAATAGTTGAAGAGAGATCTGAGATGAAAATAAATGTCTCAGATCTCTCTATTTAATGTTGTTTATTATAATCTAAATAAGCTGCGATACCTGTTGAAATAGTATATTGGGGTGTGTAACCAAGTTGCTGAAGCGGCTTTATGTCAGCTAATGAATGTTTAATATCGCCAACTCTCGGTGGTTCATATCGAACAGGAATGCTATAGCCATAACTATTCTCAAAAGCTTTAAATACATCCTTTAAAGTTGTTTGATGGCCAGTTCCTACATTATAGATTAAACCATTCGTACATGAATGATTTAATACCATCCATAACGCTGCCACTAAATCATCAATATAGACAAAATCGCGTGTCTGTTCACCATCACCATAGAATGTAAAAGTTTGATTATGTGAAAATTTATTATTTAAAATAGACAATACACCAGAATAATCTGAAGTTGGATTTTGTTTAGGACCATATATATTAAAAAATCTTAAACAAGACGTTGGCACATTATAGAGGCTATTATAAATTTTGACATATTGTTCACCAGAAAATTTTTGAATAGCATATGGAGACAATGGACAAATATAAGACTGCGAAACTGATTTTGGTAATTCAGGTAAATCACCATAAACGGCAGCCGATGAAGCAAAGATAAATTTCTTCAAATTGGAATTCCATTTTCGACAAGCCTCTAATAAATTAATCGTAGAATCTATGTTCACTTGGTTAGATTCTATTGGTTTTTCAACGGTTTCAACTACGCTAACCATAGCTGCTAAATGAATAACATAATCAAATTGATATACTTTTATTAATTCAGTTACAAAGTTAAAATCAGTGACATCTTTAATAAAAATATGTTCCTTATCAATAAAAGGGATATTGTCGAGAAATCCTGAACTTAAATTATCTATTACAAATACTTCGATACCTTCTTTTGAAAATTTTTCTGCTACGTGAGAACCGATAAATCCAGCTCCACCCGTAATAAGTGCTTTCATAGTACCACGTCCTTACTCATGATGTCGTTAAAAATATGATAATTATATTATACTTTATTTCTATTATAAAATTAATCCTCTATATAACATTTGTGTCGTGCTGTTTAGAATGATTAAATGTGGGTTACCTAAAGAAAGGTGAGACTTTTCAGATAACATTGTGTAAGCGATTGCAAAAATGGGGGATGTAATAGTAAAATGAACTTAATGATATGAAATATCATTTTATGTAAGACAAAATACGATTTAATTTAAAGCTTTTATAAACTTAGGGGGTAATTAAGAATGGTAGTACCTTTCAAAAATGAACCTGGAATTGACTTTTCAGTGCAAGAAAATGTTGAAAGATTTCAAAAAACATTAGTAAAGGTAAAGCGTGAACTTGGTCAAACACTTCCAATCGTTATTGATGGGAAGCATATCACTAAAGATGATACATTTGATTCAATCAATCCTGCTAATACATCAGAATTAATTGCAAAAGTATCCAAAGCAACTAAAGATGATGTAGAAAAAGCATTCGAATCTTCAAATAAAGCTTATAAATCATGGAGCAAGTGGTCACATAGAGATCGTGCTGAATTATTATTACGTGTAGCTGCAATCATTCGTCGACGTAAGGAAGAAATCTCAGCAGTAATGGTCTATGAAGCAGGTAAACCATGGGACGAAGCGGTAGGTGATGCTGCTGAAGGTATCGATTTTATCGAATATTATGCGCGTTCAATGATGGATTTAGCTGACGGTAAACCAGTATTAGACCGTGAAGGTGAACATAATAGATACTTCTATAAACCAATCGGTACAGGCGTTACAATCCCACCTTGGAATTTCCCATTTGCAATTATGGCAGGTACGACATTAGCGCCAGTGATTGCCGGTAACACAGTACTGTTAAAACCAGCGGAAGACACTGTCCTAACGGCTTATAAATTAATCGAAATTTTAGAAGAAGCAGGTTTACCTAAAGGCGTCGTAAACTTTGTACCTGGTGATCCGAAAGAAATTGGTGATGATTTAGTAGACTCTGTTCACACGCATTTCATCACATTTACAGGTTCACGTGCAACAGGTACACGAATTTACGAACGCAGTGCAGTCGTTCATGAAGGCCAAACATTCTTGAAACGTGTGATTGCAGAGATGGGCGGTAAAGACGCCATTGTAGTAGATGAGAATATTGATACTGACTTGGCTGCAGAAGCAATTGTCACTTCAGCATTCGGCTTTTCTGGTCAAAAATGTTCCGCATGCTCACGTGCCATCGTACACAGTTCTGTTTACGATGAAGTGTTAGAGAAAGCGATTGAATTAACAAAAGAGTTAACAGTAGGTAATACTGTAGATAACACATTTATGGGTCCTGTGATTAATAAAAAGCAATTCGATAAAATTAAAAATTATATCGAAATAGGTAGTAAAGAAGGAAAAATTGAAATCGGTGGCGACACAGATGATTCAACAGGTTACTTCATTAAACCTACCATTATTTCAGGGTTGAAATCTTCAGATCAAATTATGCAAGAAGAGATTTTTGGTCCAGTTGTTGGCTTTACAAAGTTTGATACCTTTGATGAAGCGATAGACATTGCCAATGATACAGATTACGGTTTAACAGGTGCTGTGATTACGAATAACCGTGAACATTGGATGAAAGCAGTTAATGAATTTGACGTAGGTAATTTATATCTCAACAGAGGTTGTACTGCAGCGGTAGTAGGCTATCATCCATTTGGTGGTTTCAAAATGTCAGGTACGGATGCTAAAACTGGTAGTCCAGATTACTTATTAAACTTCTTAGAACAAAAAGTTGTTTCAGAAATGTTTTAAAACTTAAACAGGCTGGGATATAAATCCCAGAAAAATAGCGCTCAAATGAATTGAATTCAACTCATCTGAGCGCTTCTTTTTTATTCAATACTACGTATTAACATGTAATTTCACCTTTAAATGTTTAAAAAATAAGGCAGTTTCGTATCATTTAATAAATATCACTAAACTAAATGAACGAGGTGCCTTATGTATAATAATGATAACATGATGCAACATACGTTATTAATAGAAGCTTCAATTTTAATCACGGATTTTTAAATTGACGACTTTATGAAATATTTTGTCCATCTTATCCGCATCCATATTGGGATTTTCACATCTAGCCCATTCTACAAAACCTGCTAACGTCGAGCCATAAATATAAAAAATTAAACTTTCTGGAACAGCACGATCGACGATAATGCGATGTTGATTTTCTTTAATATCATTTTTTAAAGTATCAATGATAAATTTCGACACAACTTTTTCAAATTCTTTATCATCTTGTTGCTTTTGTTGAATACGTTGCAATTCGGCTTTATTTTGAAAAGTTGTGTAAATGGTTTTAAAAGGATTGTTGAGCCGTTCTTTAATATCCGTTGCAAGATAATCTTTAGTTAATAATTTGATTAAGTAGATTAGTAAATCATATTTATCATAAAAATGTTTGTAAAACGTTGTGCGATGTACCATAGCGTTATCACAAATTTGATTGACTGAAATCGTTGTAAACATATGCTTTTCTAATAATTCATATAAGCTCTGAGATAATGCTTTTTTCGTTTTTATAACTCTCAAATCATTATGGTTCATATACAATTCACTCCAAACCGTAGTTTATCTATACATATATCATTAATTATGACTTTAAATACAGAGCAAAAGAATGTAACATATTGGCATGTTAAATAATCTACAATGTATAGTTAAACTATAACGTTGATTTTAGAAGGGGGCAATACTTTGGCAAAATTTTTATATAAATTAGGCACATTTGTAGCGAAGCACAAGTGGTCAAGTTTGATAGCTTGGGTTGTTATCTTGGCGGCAATTATGATTCCATTATCGTTTAACGCACCTAAATTTGATAATGATATTAAAATGAGTGGTCTAAAATCACTAGATACTAATGATAAAATTGAAAAACATTTTAACCAAGATAGTGAAAAGGCATCCATACGTGTAGTTTTAAAATCTTCAAGTGATAATGGTATCGTCTCAAAAAGTATGACAAAAGATATAAAAAAAACACTGAAAGATATTAAGAATGACGATAAACATGTGGATAAAATATCAGATCCATATCAAACAAAACAAATTAGTAAAGATAAATCGACGGCAATTGCCGAAATTACTTATGACAAATCAGCAACATCTTTATCGGATAAATCACGCGATAACGTGAAAGATCATTTAAAAGATTTACGAGATGACCATAATGTACAAACAGAACTCACTGGTAATGGCATGCAAACAAATGAAGTTGGCGGTTCGTCTGAACTTGTAGGTGTGATTGTGGCTTTCGTTGTCTTATTAATCACATTTGGTTCTTTTATAGCAGCAGGTCTACCTATTGTCAGTGCATTAATTGGTCTAGGTAGTGGTGTAGGTATTATTAGTTTATTAACATTTGCATTTGATATACCTAATGTAACGTTGACGCTGGCGGTAATGATTGGATTAGCAGTGGGTATTGATTATGCGCTATTTATTCTTTTCCGATATCGTCAAGTGATGAAGACGGAAACAGATTATATCAAAGGTGTTGGTTTAGCAGTTGGCACGGCGGGTAGTGCAGTTATCTTTGCTGGTGTGACAGTTATAATTGCGGTCTGTGGCTTATCGTTAGTAGGCATTGATTTCTTATCTGTCATGGGATTTGCGTCTGCAATAAGTGTCGCGTTTGCTGTGTTTAGCGCATTGACTTTATTGCCAGCGTTGATTAGTATTTTTCATAATCAAATCAAGCCAAAAACAACCAAATCAGAATTTAAGAATCATGTTGACACACCATGGTCTAAGTTTGTAGTTGGCAATTCATTAGCTGCTGTATTATTAGGTTTAATTATTTTAGTGGCAGCAGCGATACCTGTGAGTCATATGCGGTTAGCGATACCTGATGATGGTGTGAAACCAAGTGACACGACACAGAAAAAAGCATATGATATTATTTCAGATAAATTTGGTGAAGGTTTCAATGGCCAAATACCAATGTTGATCAATGTAAAAGATCAAAAAGATAACCCTCAGCAATTGCAGAAAGACTTAAAAGCACTGTATAAAGACGTTAGTGACATGAAAAATGTTGATGTTGTATCACAACCTCAAATGAGTAAAAACAATGATTATGCACTTATGGCAGTGATTCCTAAAAAAGGTCCAAATACTGAAGCAACGAATGATTTAGTACAAGATTTGCGCGATTATAATAAAGACGCCAAAGATAAGTATGGTTTTAAAACAGAAATTTCAGGACAAAGTGTCATTAATATAGACATGTCTAAGAAATTAAACGAAGCTATTCCACTCTTTGCAGGTGTGATTGTTATTCTAGCATTTGTACTGTTAATGATTGTCTTTAGATCTATCATTATCCCATTAAAAGCAGTTCTTGGATTTGTACTATCCTTAATGGCCACTTTAGGATTTACGACACTCGTTATGCAAGACGGCTTTATGAAAGGTCTTTTCGGTGTTGAAACAACGGGGCCAATGTTAGCATTCTTACCGGTTATCACAATAGGTATTTTATTCGGTCTAGCAATGGATTATGAGGTCTTCTTAATGTCTCGCATTCATGAAGAATATAGTAAAACACGTGATAATGCCTATTCCATTAAAGTGGGATTAAAAGAAAGCGGACCTGTAATCATTGCAGCAGCACTCATTATGTTTAGTGTATTCTTTGCATTTGTATTCCAAGAAGATGTAATGATTAAATCAATGGGTATGGCACTATCATTTGGTGTGCTCTTTGATGCGTTTGTTGTGCGTATGATGATTATTCCAGCACTAACTCAATTATTTGGTAAGGCATCATGGTATTTACCAGGTTGGTTAAGCCGCATTATTCCACACATAGACATTGAAGGTCATGCACTAGAAAGTATGAAAACACCAAGTGGTGATAGTTATCAACGACATCGCCATACAGAAAACTATACACAGTCATTTAATATTGCGTCTACTCCAAATGCATCATCACAAGAATTAAATCAATCATCCATGCGTACGATTCAAGTAGACCAGCCGACGTATGAGTTGTATCACGCAATTCAGCAACATACACATGATACACATTTCTTATATCGTGCGCTAAAAAATTATCAACAACAGCAAACAGATCATTTTGATGACAGTCGGTATAATCAAAGTGAATTAGAGATAACACAATTGTTACAGACACAAAGTGATAATATAAAACAATTAAACGAACTTATAGCACAACAACTAAAACAAAATAAAAAATAGCAATTTTAACCCTTTAAATCATATGCAGATTTGAAGGGTTTCTATTATGCGAGAAGCACAGAGCGTTTGATGGTAATGATAAAGGGTATCAGAATATAAGTAGTCAAATAATAGGGGGACGCATGATGAAAGGCACAAAACAAATAGACAAAATGTTGCAAGACAATGATAAACAACTTTCAAAGTTATTTAAATATGATAAAAAGAAGGCACTCACATTTTCAAAGGAAGATCGTGAGGAAGTAGCGGATAAATATGGAGTATTTGTCATATTTGATAATAAAACACCAATCTTTGTTGGACAATCAGGTGGCTATTCTACAGGATACCAACCTATTACACGAGATTTAGCTTATAAACTAGGACAGTTTAACTTAAAATCTGGTGTTGGTACAGCTAAATTTAAAAAAGGACTTGCTGCAACTAAAACATTAGATGTTACTGACACGTCGCTAATTACAGCCGAAGCGCTTAATCTTAAATTTCAATATATTAATGTTAAAAATGAACCCGCATTCATTAATATTTTAGAATTTTTAGCAATAGAGTATGCCAAGAATAAAGGCTATCATTTAATCAATTATTATGATATTAATCTAGATTAGCACAGAATAATATACAGAGGAACAAAATTATGACTATAACAATACATTATAAAAATGATCAGCAGCAATGCGTGAGCACGACGAATTGGGAACATGTCCCATCAGCAGCATCGTTAAAATGGATGGATGTAGTAAATCCAACAGCCGAAGAAAAAAAGCTAATCACAGAACGTTTTGCATTAATTGAGCGTCATATTGAAGAATCCGTATATTTAATGAGTCGGCCGAAATTTATTTTAAATGAGCAACAGCAAAGTACATATGTATTATTGCATGCGATTGATGATCATAACTTTTCAGCGCATCCAATGAGTATTCATGTCAATAAACAGTGGATGATTACCATTCATCGTACGGAGCTGGATGCGATTAACCAGTTACAAAATGCATGGCAACAACAGCAGTTGGATATTACATCAACAGATGATCTGGCGCTTCAGCTCATAGATATTATTACTAAAAATTATTTTCGATTTATTGATGAAGTAGAGGATCGCGTTTTTTCATTTGAAAATCAAAATGTTGACCGTACTAACAATAAGAAGTTGATGGATGATGTTTATGATATCCGCTCTGAAATTATAAAGCTAAAACGAGTGCTAATTCCTATGGAACAACTATTAGCACAAGTTGTTGACGAGGATATGTATACGATTGCACAACAACAGCGCTGGTTATTTAAACATATTCACAGTCGGTTACAACATCAACGTGATACGTTAATTTCATGCGAACAAATTACGGACGATATTAAAGATAATAATGAATCTTATCGTTCTAATCGAATTAATCGTGTGATGAACGTCTTAACTATCATTTCTTCGATTTTCTTCCCGTTATCGTTTTTAACAGGTTGGTATGGGATGAACTTTAAATATATGCCCGAACTCAACTGGCATTATAGTTACTTTGCTTTTATCGGTATTTCGCTTATAGTAACTATAACGTTAATTTTATTTTTTAAAAAGAAAGATTGGCTATGACGCAGTGATGCTAGTGAGAAGGAGGTATGCTGATGACATACGCTATGAAATATGATGCACCAGTAGGGCCGTTAACAATTCTATCAGACGGTGAATCAATAACCCAAGTTTTATTTGCTAATCAAGCTTGCTCTGATGAAATGATACAGACTGGCAACGTTCCTATCTTGCAACAAGCTGAAGCATGGTTAGATTGTTATTTTTCAGGGGAAAAGCCACAGTCTTCACTGAAATTAAAACCAGAAGGGACACCATTTCAGCAAAAGGTTTGGCAATTGTTAAGTGAAATTCCATATGGCCACGTTGTAACCTATGGAGAACTGGCAACAAAGATAGCGAAACAGCTTGGGAAGTCACATATGTCAGCACAAGCAGTCGGTGGTGCAGTAGGAAGGAATCCCATTTCTATTATTGTGCCATGTCATCGTGTAGTTGGTAAAGATGGAAGCTTAACTGGCTTTGGCGGCACGATTGATAATAAAATAAAATTATTACAACTTGAAGGCGTCAACATGTCGGCACTTTACCGACCTAAGTACAGCACAAAGCCTTAACTATCTCAAAGGCATAAAAAGACCATCCAACAAGTTAAAGTGCTTGTTGAATGGTCTTTCAAAGATTTAGAACATTATATTAGTGGAATAATCCAATAATAAAGTCTACACCTTTAGCAAGTGCTTCTGCAATGCTAGTACCCATTGTAGCCCAGTCTTTGTCTAAACCTGCTTGTACTGCTTTAGAAATTGCTTCAAAAATTCCGTCCATGATATGTTCGCTCCTTTAAAAATATTTTTATTTTAAATAGTATTATTTATTATATTTGAGATTAACCAAATAAGCCTGAAATTGCGTCAATGCCTTTAGCAAGTGCTTCTGCAATGCTAGTGCCCATTGTAGCCCAATCTTTATCTAAACCTGCTTGTACTGCTTTAGTAATTGCTTCAATGATACCTGACATATTGTAAACGCTCCTTTTTACGATTATTGTTAAAGTCTCAATTTATATTTTAGTTAAAGAAACCAGCGATAAAGTCTACACCTTTAGCGATTGCATCAGCAATGCTTGTAGCCATTGTAGCCCAATCTTTATCTAAACCTGCTTGTACTGCTTTAGTAATTGCATCTACGATACCTGACATGTAAATCCACTCCTTTATATAGTATTAGTCCTAATTTCCCTTATTTAAAAACTATTTTTTGCGGAATGTATCAACTAAAGTTTTGATCAACTTAATGATACCGCCAATAATATCTGCAATCATCATTGTAGTTACCTCCTTTATTGTGTGCCTCTTACTATCTAAAATTATAGAGTAGATTTTGTAGATTTAGTGAAATTGTGCCTAAGTTATGTTTATCAGTACAAAAGTGTCAACCTTATAACAGTTAGGAATATAGTAAAAATCGCTGTAATTATCTCAATATCAAAGGTTTAGCGTGATTGTAAATCTAGTGTAAATAACGAAAAAGCACAAAAATGCAACACTTTGGAAATGTGTGTGCAAAGACGAAAAGAGTTGCAAGCAATTATAATTAAAAATAAATATAGATAATGAATTTTGTGCTACATATGTTTATTTATAACCTAGTGTAACGAGATGTCACATTGTTAAACTTTGCGATAACGTTTTAAACCAATTATATTTAGCAATATAAAGGCAAGCATAAAGATAACTATAATAGTCAAGTCTAACCAAATATCTTGCCAACCCAAGCCTTTAATCATGACATTGGTTAATGCATTGCCAGCATAGCGCAGTGGGAATAAGTATCCAAGGCTACTTAACCACTGAGGCATATTTTCTAGTGGGAAAATACCTGAAAAGAATACTTGTGGTACAGCGACAATAGGAATAAATTGAATCATTTGAAATTCAGAATTTGCAAATGTGGAAATGAAAATACCCATAGCTAGAGCTGTAAAAGCTAATAATATATTAATCAGCAAGACATACCCAAGATGTCCAGCTAAATTTATTTGTAATAAATAAATTGAGAACAGTACAATAATTAAAGTTTGTACAATAGCAAATGCACCATATCCAATAAGATAACCAAAGACGATTTCACTGCGTCGAATAGATGTTGCCAACAAGCGTTCTAATGTTCCTGTTGTACGTTCTCGTAGCAAAGCAATGCCTGAAATCAAAAATACAAATAAAAAAACAAAGAAGCCCATGAGGATTGGGAACATTTTATCAAAATAGGTACTATCTGCTGAACCATATAAATAATGGGCATCAACTGTTAATGTATTACTCGTTTTCTGCAATTGAGATTGTGGCAGCTTATGCATCATTGTAGTTACTTCTGACATTTTATTATGTTGAATAGCTTTGCCAATCATTTGCTTTACTGCCGATGATTTACTTGGATCTTCATTCTTATAGATAACTTGAAGTTTGTGATGGGTCTGATAAACAAAAGCATCTAAATCATGGTGTTCAATCTTATTTTTTATATCTTTATTCGTGCTAAAGCGTTGAATGTCAGTATGTTTGGTTTCGAGTTGGCTCGTGATGTTTGACGTCACAGAATCTGCCACGCCAATTTTTAACGTATCATCATCATTGCCATTAAAAATAAAATACATAAGTGTTAGGATAAGCAGTGGTGCTAGAAACATCAATGCGAGCGTACGTTTATCACGTAAAAGCTCTTTAATTACACGTTGGATGATTGCGATAAGTTTCATATGTCTTGCCCCTCTTCAGCTTTAATAAAAACATCTTCAATAGATTGCGCGTTAAATTGTTGCTTTAATGCTGATGGCGTATTGAGCGCAACTAATTGTCCGTCAATAATTAGTCCTACCTTATCACAACGTTCGGCTTCATCCATGACATGTGTTGTAACTACTACACTTTGTCCTTTACGAGTTAAGTCTTTAAGCTGTTGCCAAACATGTTGTCGCAATTTTGGGTCAATACCGACTGTAGGTTCATCTAAAATAATCAACTCAGGTTTAGAAAGTAGGGTGATAGCCAATGATAATCGTCGCTTCATTCCTCCAGAAAAAGTGTGAACAGGTTTATCAATGGCATGCATTAAATCTACTAAGTCCATGGCTTCCAACATATTATCAGTTAGGCTTTCGCCTTTTAAGCCAGCCAAACGCCCAAAAAATAATAAATTTTCACGTGCTGTTAAGCTTTCATATAGTGCATCTGTTTGTCCCATATAACCTATACGACTTAATACTTTACGATTAGGCATTGCTTGATTAAAGATAGTTGCTGAACCAGAGTTAAGCTTTTCCATACCAAGTAAACATTTAATTGTTGTAGTTTTACCACAACCACTAGGTCCGATTAAGCCTAATAGTTCACCTTGGTTGATAGTGAGACTAATTTGATTAAGTACAGGCTCTTTATTGAATGATTTTTCAGCTCGTGATAGTTGTGCAATAGGTGTTTTTGTCATAATTTCTCCTCCTTATTGACACAGTGTCTAATTTCTATATATTAAATATAAACCAATTGATATAAGGTAGAACAATAATTGTTGATTTATTAGACACACTATTATGTTTTGTATAGAAAAAATTAAAGAGGCGGTGCCATATGAAACAAGAACAGTTGATGGATAAGCGCGTATTGCGTACTCAAAAACGTTTACGTGAATCGATGTTACAGCTACTAGAAGAACAACATTATAATGATATATCGGTTAAAGATATTTGTGAAGCAAGTGGTGTAAGTCGTGCTACTTTCTATTTGCATTATAAAGATAAAGAAGATTTTATTATGACATACCAGCAAGAGGTTATCAAAAGCATTAAAAAGCGTATTTTAAAGGTTCAATTCGATAATAAAATACAATTCTTTGAAAATGTCTTAAACTTTTGGGAACAAGAGGGGAGTATTTTTTTAAAACTGATTGAGGATAAAGGTGCGCATATGATTCATCAAGATATTAAACGCAATTTGCAACAGAATATTGAAGTGCGTTTAATTCCATTTTTAAAGACACAGACCTTAACACATAAAGAAAAATATTTTTTAATTATTTTTATGAGTAATGCTATTTTCGGTGTATTACAAGATTGGGTGCAGAGAGGAAGAAAAGAAAAGCCGAAAGAAGTCGCTATGATTATGAATCATATTTTGACTACAGTATTTGATTGAGTTAGCCATGGAGAAATTTTTAACATTTTATATGGAAAAACAGTTTGAGACATAAGTATGTTTTGGGCTATAAACTATATGTATTGGCAGTAGTTGACTGGATTGAAAAATAAGCTGGATACCAAGCTTTTTTCAATCCTAGTCAACCTTGCCGGGGCGGGACTACGAATTCATTATGAGTTCTGTCCCGCTCCCCATTTTATAGGTCACTGTTGTGGCGTGTGATAATGTCTAATATTATCAGAAATACGTTCAAGATAGAATATTTGATTTTGTTTACTCGCAGCTTCTTTTGAATGATCAAACTGTAATTGATCAAAGCGATTAAAGAAATCTTCATATTGTTCTACAGAAAGTTCGATGCGTTGATCAAGACTATTTTGATGCGCTTTATGATTCAGATGTTGTTCAAAACCTTCAACTAAAGTAGCACTGAAAAATTCTCCAACAGAACCGGAACCATAACTGAATAAACCAATTGTTTGCCCAGCGTGTAAGTCATGATGCTCTAGCAATGAAATTAAGCTTAAATATAACGAACCTGTATAGATGTTACCTACATAGCGATTATAATGTGTAGCTGCTTGATAACCAGTTTCTAAGCGTTCAGCTGTAGCTTCATCAGTATCAGTTAAAATAGAATCCAATGCTTTTTTACCCATTTTAGTAAAAGGAACATGGAAACATAACGCAGCAAAATCAGCTAATGATTTATGTTGGCGAGATGCATAAGTCTTCCATGCTTGTTGGAAAGAACGAATATAGGCATCTTTAGATAGAGCACCATCGACAAGTGGGTAATGATGACCGCTTGGTCTCCAGAAGTCATAAACGTCTTCAGTATATGCTAAAGCGTCATCATTTAATGTTAAAATACGTGGGTTATGTGAAATGAGCATTGCTACAGCTCCAGCACCTTGAGTTGGCTCACCGCCTGTGTTAAGACCATATCGTGCCGTATCACTAGCAATAACCAATACTTTTTCATTAGGACGTGTTGCTAAGTAATCTTTAGCAAGTTGAATCGCTGGTGTGGCAGCATAACAAGCTTCTTTCATTTCAAAGCAACGTGCATAGGGTTGAATCCCAAGAAGATGGTGTATTTGAACGGCAGCCGCTTTTGCTGAATCGATAGCGGACTCTGTTGCTACAATGACCATTCCAATATGATTTTTGTCATCATCTGTTATAATATCTTTAGCAGCATTAGCTCCCATTGATACAATATCTTGGTTAACTGGACTTACCGCCATGTGTGTTTGTCCAATACCAATTAAATACTTATTAGGATCAACTTGGCGTGCTTGTGCAAGCTTAACCATGTCTATAAAATAATTAGGAATATAAAAGTTAATTTTATCGATACCTATATTCATATGGGCATTACATCCTTTCGATTAATTTAATTAAAATGGTAGCCATATTTAATCATTATCATACCAAATTGACGATTTGAATGGCAAAGATATATATCTACATATAAGGAGAAAAATAACATGAGAAATATTGCAATCGTTAGTGCTAAACGCACACCAATTGGAAGATACAAAGGTAAGTTACGAGACTATTCAGCAGTTGAACTAGGAACAGCAGCCTTAAAAGCAGCAGTAGAAGCTATTGATATTGATCCAAGTACAATTCAACAAGTCATTTTTGGTAACGTTCTTCAAAGTGGGGTTGGTCAAAATCCAGCACGTCAAATTGCTATTAAAGCTGGGTTACCTAACACGACACCGGCAATGACAATAAACGAGGTATGTGGTTCAGGCCTTAAAGCAATTATTTTAGGCAAGCAATTAATACAATTAGGCGAAGCAAAAGTTGTGGCAGTTGGTGGTGTTGAAAGTATGACAAATGCACCACAGTTGATTTTAAAAGAAGGACAAGACCCTGTAGAAAGTTTTATGCATGATGGTTTAACCGATGCTTTCCATTATGTTCCAATGGGTGTGACTGCTGAAAACATTGCAGAAAAATATCATATTAGTCGAGAAATGCAAGATGCGTTCGCTAATCAATCACAACAAAAGGCGCATCAGGCTACAATAAATGGAAAATTTAATAATGAAATAGTGCCTCTAATCGATGCTGAAGGTAATGAAATGACTTCAGATGAAGGTATTCGTGCTAATAGTAGTGTTGAGAAATTAGCTACGTTAAAAACAATATTTAAAGAGCAAGGTACGGTCACAGGTGGCAATGCTTCTAGTATAAATGATGGATCGTCTGCACTTATCTTGATGGAAGAAAGTTATGCTAAAGCACATGGATTCGAGATACTTGGCTTGATAGGTGACTACGCTGAAGTTGGTTGCGATCCACAATATATGGGCTATGCTCCATTCTATGCTGTTGAAAAATTATTAGAAAAAACTCAGCGTCATATTGATCAAGTAGATATTGTAGAAATGACAGAGGCGTTTGCAGCACAAAGTATTCCAGTTAAAGATAATTTGCATATTCCGGATGATAAATTAAATATATATGGTGGTGCAATTGCACTTGGTCATCCGATTGGCGCAAGTGGTGCAAGGTTAGTGACAACATTGGTAAACGCATTGGCGCAAGAAGAAAAGCAAACGGGTGTAGCTACTGCTTGTATTGGTGGCGGCCTAGGTATTGCGCTAATGATTGAAAAAGGGGAATCATAAGCATGACGAGCTTAAGTAAAGATTTTCGACATTTAACGCGATCACAGAAGTTAAATCAGTTAGAAACACATGGTTGGATAACATCAGAAACACATGATATTCTGCTTAATCATCCACTTATCGATGAGGATATAGCAAATAGTTTAATAGAAAATGTGATAGGACAGGGAACTTTACCTGTAGGTCTTTTGCCTAAGATTATTGTGGATGATAAGGAATATGTTGTGCCTATGATGGTAGAAGAACCATCTGTTGTTGCAGCAGCAAGCTATGGCGCTAAACTCATCAATCGAACAGGAGGATTTAAAACGATAATCAGTGAACGATTGATGATTGGTCAAATTGTCTTCGATAACGTTAAAGATACCGCTTCTTTAGCCACTTTGATTAAACAGCTAGAATCTCAGATTAAAGCGATTGCAGATGAATCCTATCCTTCAATGATTGCTCGAGGGGGTGGCTATCGCCGACTTGATATTGATACTTTCCCTCAAGATGGATTCTTGTCTTTAAAAATATTTGTCGATACTAAGGATGCTATGGGTGCTAATATGTTGAATACGATATTAGAAGGTATCACGAATTATTTAAAACATGAATTTCCAGAACATGATATCTTGATGAGCATTTTATCTAATCATGCGACAGCATCTGTTGTAAAGGTACAGGGTGAAATTGATGTTGAAGATTTAAATCGTGGTGATTATCGTGGTGAAGAAGTTGCTAAGCGTATGGAACGTGCTTCAGTCTTGGCACAAGTAGATATACATCGTGCTGCAACACATAATAAAGGCGTCATGAATGGCATACATGCTGTTGTATTAGCGACTGGTAATGATACTCGTGGCGCAGAGGCAAGTGTTCACGCATACGCAAGTCGTGCCGGACAGTATAGAGGTGTTGCGACTTGGCAATATCATCGACAACGTCAAAAGCTAATTGGAACAATAGAAGTACCTATGACATTGGCAACGGTAGGCGGTGGCACCAAAGTACTACCTATTGCTAAGGCATCATTGGAATTATTGAATGTTGGCTCGGCTCAAGAATTAGGACATGTGGTTGCTGCAGTAGGATTAGCGCAAAACTTTTCGGCATGTCGCGCATTAGTATCAGAAGGTATTCAACAAGGTCACATGAGCCTGCAATATAAATCATTGGCTATTGTTGTAGGAGCTAAAGGTGATGAAATTCAGCAAGTTGCAAATGAACTAAAAAAGACAGATCGTGCTAATACAACTGTTGCAACACAAATATTAAAGCAATTACGTCGTAACGATGAATTGAAATAGATGTGCACATGATGTTGTAAAATATCATAATAGATAAAATAAGAACGGCAATTTCTAAGTGATTTCAATAGAAATTGCCGTTCTTATTATTGTAACTGTAGTTGTGTCCTTAATAAGCTTGTATTCACGTATTAATAGATGTAGTTATAATGACGTGCTGACCCTTTACTAATAGTTCGAGTGCCATATGCTAGTGGACGATTGTAGTTATATTCAGAAATAACGATGCTTCCGTTGCGATTAACACGTTCTACGATGGCAACATGCCCATAATAGCCTGCAGTTGATTGCATGACTGCGTATCGACGTGGTTTATGACCTGTAGCATATCCAGAACGTTTTGCGTTTTTGTACCAAGTTTTCGCATTCCCCCAACGATTAGAAACCGGTTTACCAACTTGCGCACGACGTTTGAAAGCCCACCATGTACATTGATGTTTATTGTAATAATTATATGATGCAGCATGTGAAACGTGAGTTTGTTCAACGCTTTGGTACGTGAAATTACCAACAAATAAAATGCTTGTAGATAAGACAATACTTGTGAATAATTTTTTGAAATTCATTTTTATTTGCGTCTCCTAATATACAATAGTTTTTATTAACCGTAATTATCATATTATTTTAAAAGGTATAAGACAATATAAGAAACCATTTATATAACTAAATGTAATGTCTCTGCAATATTATATTTCATCCTGTAATCGTATTAATAAATTAACTTCATACTTCATTTAAGATTTACAAATAATGTGTGTACTTAGCTTATAAAATAAGCACAAAGATGATTTAGGTCAAATCATCTTTGTGCTATTATTCTGGGATTGAGATCCCAGCTTTGCATGGTGAGATGAATATTTCCATGTTATATAGAAATCATACATTAGTGAATTGGTTAAAAACAGATAATGCCCGTTTTATACTTGTCACAGGTATGTTTTCAGGACACGGATTTTCACGAAAATATGACATAATTACTAATTGGCTCTTCACGTCTCTAGGAAATTCGGTATCTTGATTCATCCAAGCAACCAATTCACCTAATGGTGTGTCATCACCAACAAAATTTTGCATAAATTCGTAAAAGCTCAATACATCACCTCGATTTTCAAATTGAGCCTTTTTGAGTATAACATGATTTATCAAACTGAAACACAACAATTTTAAATTGAAAAATTATGACTGACTACTATATAAAGTTGCATTTATTTTAGAATGTTGTTTCATGTATAATAGGCTTAAATGATAGTGGGAGGTTGCATAGTGGATATTAAGCATATGAAATATTTTGTTGAAGTAGTGAAGCAAGGTGGGATGACTAACGCCTCTAAAGCGCTTTTTATTGCACAGCCAACAATTAGTAAGGCCATTAAAGATATTGAATCAGAATTAGAAATGCCATTGTTTGATCGTAAAAATAGGCAGCTTATTTTGACTGATGCTGGGCAAATTTTCTATAAAAAAAGTGAAGAAATTCTTAATTTATATAGTACAATTCCCGCGGAGATGAAAGGGTTATCGCAACTAGATTCTGGACATATTAATATAGGCATGTCTGCTGTAATGAACGTTAACCATTTTATTCGTATTTTAGGAGAGTTTCATCAACTCTATCCGAACGTAACATACAATTTAAATGAACATGGTGGCAAATACATTGAAGAAAATTTAGATAAAGGTACTTTGGATATCGGCATTACCACCCTCCCTGTAGATGCACATAGATTCAATTCATTGGCACTGTACAAAGAAGAACTCGTTCTAGTTGTTAGTAAAGATCATCCCTTTGCACAACAGGAGTCTGTTTTGATGAGTGATTTAAAGGATGAAGATTTTATCTTATTTAATGAGGATTTTTATTTGAATGATAAAATTATTGAAGCGGCTAAAAATAATGGTTTTATTCCACATGCAATATCTAACATTTCGCAATGGAAGTTTATTGAAGATTTATTAATTGCACATCTGGGAGTAAGTATTTTACCGAAAAGTATTGTAAATATGTTGAGTGATCGCATTAGCAGCGTTAATATTAAAAATCCTACCATGATTTGGGAATTGGGTGTAATTTGGATGAAAGATAAGACACTTAGTCATGCAACTAAACGCTGGGTAGATTTTATGCAAGCACATTTAAAATAATATGAAAACTTACGAAACGCATTGGAGCTAAAGTGGGCTCTGTGCGTTTTTTATTGTGACTAAATAAACAGTATATAGAGAGCGCTTCCATAGAAAAAAGTAATACATAACATATAAAAACAATATTTTTATAATAGGTAAAATTGAATTAAAATTAAGTATATGAGCAAAAATCGCTGTAACAATTTAGACAAATTTATAGAAAGGAATGATGAAAGTGAATTATGCATATTTTACGGCCAAGTTATTGCTTCAAATAGCTATTATAATGGGAGTCAGTTATTTAGGTAATGTTCTTCAACAACTATTTCATATTCCTTTAGCAGGCAGTATTGTAGGCCTCATTTTATTTTATTTTTTACTCCAGTTCAAAATTATTAAATTACAATGGGTGAAAGACGGGTCAGACTTCTTTCTTAAATCAATGGTCTTTTTCTTTATACCCTCTGTAGTCGGTATTATGGATATCGTGTCTAATATTAACTTTAATTATGTCATCTTTTTCTTCGTTATTATAATAGGAACAAGTTTGGTTGCGTTAATCTCAGGCTATATTGCAGAGACCATGGTCAAAAAGCCCATGACCGGGAAAGGAAATAGTAAATGACAACATTTTTTCAAGCAACTGCAATGATTTTAATTACAATTATTATGTACTTAGGAGCTAAATGGGTACAACATCGGTTTAATAATAATCCGTTTTTAAATCCAGCACTTATTGGCTCAATTGGAGTTATTGCTATCTTATTAATTTTAGGAATGAATTATAAGTCTTACATGATCGGTGGTCAATGGATTAATCATCTATTAAATGCTACAGTTGTTTGTCTCGCATATCCCCTATATGAAAATAGACATAAAATTAAGCAGTATTTATCAATTATATTTTCAAGCGTGATGGCTGGCGTCATATTAAATTTTGTGTTAGTCTTTGTTTCGTTGAAATTACTGGGCTTTTCTAAAGAAGCTATAGTGACATTACTACCAAGATCTATCACTGCAGCAGTAGGCATCGAAGTTTCACAAGAATTAGGCGGTGTTGATACAGTTACAGTTATGTTTATTATAACTACTGGGTTAATTGGTAGTATTTTAGGTTCTATGCTGCTTAAGTTTGGCGGATTTCAAACCTCTATTGCCAAAGGCTTAACATATGGGAATGCATCACATGCTTTTGGTACCGCCAAAGCCCTTGAGCTAGACCATGAATCTGGCGCTTTTAGCTCCATTGGAATGATATTAACGGCTGTTATCAGTTCGATTTTAATACCAGTAATGATTATTTTGTTTTATTAAAGGGAATATAACATTTATTCATACTAGTTAAGAAAGGGGCTATTTTGAAAAATGGCGAAAATTAAAGCAAATGAAGCATTAGTGAGAGCATTACAAGCTTGGGATATTGACCATTTATATGGGATTCCAGGTGATTCAATCGATGCTGTTGTAGATAATTTACGTACAGTGAGAGATGCTTTTAAATTCTATCATGTCCGTCACGAAGAGGTTGCAAGTTTAGCGGCGGCTTCTTACACTAAAATGACAGGTAAAATTGGGGTTGCCTTAAGTATTGGTGGTCCAGGTGTTGTTCACTTACTAAACGGAATGTATGATGCGAAATTAGATGGAGTACCGCAATTAATTTTAGCAGGTCAAACAAACAGTAGTTTGTTAGGCACGAAAGCATTCCAAGAAACAAATATTACTGACATGGTATCAGATGTATCTGTTTACAGTCATCAAATCCAAAAAGGAGACAATGTCTTTGAAGTTGTTAATGAAGCAATTCGTACGGCATATGAGAAAAAAGGCGTAGCGGTTGTTATTTGTCCTAATGATTTATTAAATGACAAAATCAAAGATACGACACATAAAGCTGTTGATACAATGCGTCCAAAAGCACCATCTCCAAAACCTCGCGCAGTTAAAAAAGCAGCTAAACTTATTAATAAAAGTAAGAAACCAGTCATGCTTGTTGGCGTAGGTGCACAAAATGCGCGTGAAGAATTACGTGAGTTTGTGGAAGCAGCAAAAATACCAGTTATCCACACACTACCTGCGAAAACAGTTATTCCTGATGATCATCCATATAGTATTGGTAATTTAGGTAAAATTGGTACGAAAACATCATATCAAACGATGCAAGATGCGGATCTATTGATTATGGTAGGGACAAACTATCCATATGTAGATTATTTACCGAAGAAAAATATCAAAGCGATTCAAATTGATACTAATCCAGAAATTATTGGACATCGTTTTGACATCAATGTAGGTATTGTTGGGGACAGTAAAGTTGCGCTACATCAACTAACTGAAACAATTAAACATGTGCCAAAACGTGCATTTTTAGATAAAACATTAGAACGTAAAGCCGTATGGGATAAATGGATGGATCAAGATATGCGTAATGAGAGCAGCCCTATCCGTCCTGAACGTTTAATGCGTTCGATTAGTGAATATAAAAATGACGATGCCATTTTTTCTATTGATGTTGGTACTTCAACAGTATGGTCAACACGTTATTTAAATCTTTCTGTAAATAATAAATTTATTATTTCAAGTTGGCTCGGCACAATGGGTTGTGGCTTACCAGGTGCAATTGCTGCAAAAATTGCATATCCAAAACGTCAAGCGATAGCTATCGTAGGTGATGGTGCATTCCAAATGGTAATGCAAGACTTTGCTACAGCTGTTCAATATGATTTGCCGATGACTATTTTTGTAATGAACAACAAACAATTATCATTTATTAAATATGAACAACAAGCTGCAGGAGAATTAGAATATGCGATTGATTTCTCAGATATGAATCATGCTAAGTTTGCTGAGGCTGCTGGTGGTAAAGGTTATGTCTTAAAAGATCCAAACCAAATTGATGATGTGGTCCAAGCTGCGTTAGCAGAAAATCAACCAACAATTGTTGATGTGCATGTAGATCCAAACGCTGCACCATTACCAGGTAAAATCGTTAATGATGAAGCACTTGGTTATGGTAAATGGGCATATCGTTCAGTTACAGAAGATAAACATCTTGATTTAGATCAAATTCCGCCTATTTCAGTAGCTGTGAAACGATTCTTGTAATAAGTAAAGATAAAGAAGCCTAGGACATTATGAACTGATATGTTGCTTTCAAAGTAGATATTGAAGGCAGCAAGTCATCATTTTGTTCTAGGCTCTTATTATATATAGGCAGTAGTTGACTGGATTGAAAATAGGCTGATAGCAAGCTTTTTCAATCCCAGTCACACGCCCTTTTTATTTATGGTTGAGTGATATCATTTTCAATCAGTAATTTAATTGCTTTGTGATCCGTTGCATTTCTAAATAAATCATAAGCATTTTCTATTTCACTTAATTTACTATAGTGAGTGACAAGCTTTTCTGGTTCGATGACTTTAGTTGTTAATGCTTCTAATAACTCTTCAGTTGTATTAGCTGATACTAAACCAGTTGTAACGTTTATATTTTTAATCCATAATTTATCGATATCAAATTGAACTGGCAAGCCATGGACACCAACGTTGGCGATTGTGCCATCCACACCAATCAATTTTTGACATAAATCAAATGTTTGAGGGATACCTACAGCTTCAATAGCAACATCTACACCACGATGATTTAATTCTTTCACTTTTTTAATCGCTTCTTCAGTATGCGTTGAATTAATTGTATGCGTCGCACCAAGTGATTTAGCTGTAGCTAAACGGTTGTCATCTAAGTCGAGCATGATGATTTTTGAAGGAGAGAAGAACTGAGCGGTTAGTAAAGCTGCTAAACCAACAGGTCCGGCTCCAACAATAGCAACGGTGCTGCCTGGTTTAACTTTACCTTTTAATACACCAATTTCGTAACCAGTTGGTAAAATATCTGAAAGCATCACCAATGCTTCATCTGGTAACGACTCAGGTGCATGATATAGTGAATTGTCTGCGAAAGGTACTCTGACATATTCTGCTTGTGTACCATTAATTAAATGGCCTAAAATCCAACCACCGTCATTTTCACAATGGGCATAGATTCCTTTTTTACAGTAATAACATTTACCACATGATGATATACAAGACACAATAACTTTGTCGCCGACTTTAAAGTTGTTAACATTTGAACCAACAGATTCAACAATACCGATACCTTCGTGGCCTAATGTTGTATTTTTAGGAACTTCAGGTGTATCGCCTTTTATGATATGCAAATCTGTGCCACAAATCGTCGTTTTGACCATTCTAATAATCGCATCTGTACTTTCTGTAACTACAGGCTTTTCTTTGTCAATAAGTTTAGCTACACCAGGTTTTTCATAATTATAAGCTTTCATAAATAAAACCTCCAATCAAAATGTGAAAATTCTCACAATTATTATACCATCTTTTCCATTATAAATGTATTTATTTGTAGTGAAATATAATAAATTATATATACTTTTGCGATATGTTGTGAGCTGCTTTTTGGAACTAAAACTCAAGTAGATGAAATTTAAGTGCCGACGACTTAAAATAGAGATATATTATTATTTAAGGAGTGTGTGTAATGACTGAAGAAGGTTTATTAGTAGTTGAAAATGATATTGAAGTTAATGGGTACGATATTGATGCGATGGGTATCGTAAGTAACATTGTTTATATAAGATGGTTTGAAGATTTACGTACGATATTTATTAATCAATACATGAATTATTCAGAAATGATGAAACAGGGTATTTCACCAATATTAATGAAGACAGAAGTGGAATATAAAGTGCCTATTACTATTCATGATAAACCAGTAGGACGTTGTTGGTTTATGAAAAGTGGTCGCACAAAATGGATTTTTAAATTTGAAATTGCGTCTGCGGATCGTGTTCATTGTGTAGGATACCAAACTGGATGTTTTTATGATTTAGATAAACAGAAAATCACTAAAATGCCCACAGTTTTTCAAAAAATATTAAAATAAGTAACTGTGTGCATCATAAACATGGGGTGAACATCGTGTATGAAAACTTAACAAATATTTATGAATACCGAAAATTTGTTGACGCTAATCAACTATGCGTCTTACATGTAATGAAGTCAGGTTGCAGCGTCTGTTATGCTGTACTGCCACAATTAGATGACTTAATACAACAATTCCCCCGTGTTAAATTAGGGGTGATTAATCAGAACAAAGTTGAAGATATCACTAGGCAGTTATCTATATTCACAGTGCCGGTAGATCTAATCTTCTTCCAAGGTAAGGAAGTGCATAGACAAGCACGTTTCATAGACATGCAAAGATTTGAGCGTCAACTGAAAGAATTAAATGATAATATAGAGTATAAATAAAACAGTTTGTTACATAAATGTAATGGACTAAATTGCAGCGCTAAAATCTTTTTCTCAGGTATGGCTTTCGCCATATCATACGGCGTATTGATTTATAAACATACTAAGATGAGCTATGAATAAATCTGAGACGATTGATTTATTCATAGCTTTTTTTATAGTTATATAGTCTGTAACATCATTATGTTTTAGGCTATAAACACTATATTGGCAGTCGTTGACTGGATTGAAAATAGGATGATAGCAAGCTTTTTTCAATTCTAGCCATTCTTGCCGGGGCGGGATTACGAATTCATAATGAATGCTGTCACGCGCCGTATTATTTGGGGGTATATTCCAGTATATTTATCTTTCCTTATTTCTTAAATTTTTCTATTAATGCATCTGCACGTTGTTGATAGTCATGAATAACAGCTGCCGATTGTTGTAGTTGATGTTGTTCTTCTTCTGTGAGTTTGAGTTCAATAACTTGTTGTGCACCTGCACCATTGATGCGTGTTGGTGTACCTATATATAAATCAGTGAGACCATATTCTCCTTCAACATAGCTAGAGACGTTTAAAATGATATTTTGATTATTTAAAATTGCTTCAACAACACGTAAAATGCCGAGTGCTACGCCAAAGCAAGTTGTGCCTTTACGTACATAGATATCATAGCCAACGTTTTTAGTGATTTCAGTAATTCGTTGTACTTCAGCATCAACGTTATTACCGTAGCATTGTTGTAACATCGGTAAAACTGGTTCTCCAGCAACGCGTGCATGAGACCATACAGCAATTTGAGAATCACCATGTTCACCTACAACAGGCGCATAAACACTTTGAGGTGCAACATTTAGTGCTTGACCAATATAATATTGGAATCGTGACGAATCAAGCAATGTTCCAGTTCCAATAACTTTTGATTTGGGAAATCCAGATACTTTTTTCACGACATAGCTCATAATATCAACAGGATTTGACGGTAATATAATATGGCCATCAAACCCTTGATTTACAATCTTTTGCACCATTGGCACAAAGATTTCTACATTATCCTCTAATAATTTGAGACGTGTTTCTCCTTTTGGTAAAGATGCGCTCGCACAGATAACGATAATATCTGCATCTTGACAGTCACTATAATCACCAATATAAACGTTGACGGGTTTGTGACTGAAAGGGGTAGTATGATTTAAATCCCAAACGTCAGCCTCAGCCTTTTCAGTGTCAATGTCGATAATAGCAAGTTCATCGGCTGATCCATGTGATACTAGGGCGTAAGCGAAGGAAGAACCTACATGTCCGCTACCAATTAAGACAATTTTATTTCTTTTCATCAAATTAAGCCTCCTCATTATTGAAATGGTTATAACATAAAGTTAATTAGTTCGATTTTATCATTAATTTTATAAAAATAAAATATGACACTACTAACTTTGGTTTATTATATCGTGCAATAACTACATGTTACGGTGGTAGACATCTGAAATTAATGAATCATCTCTTTAAAGGTCGCAAATATGCTACTATTTACTTCACATTATCATCTTAAAACCATGTACTAATGAAATTCATTAAAATAATCGTCAAAAATGTATTAAACTAGAAATGTAACATATAGGAAGGAGCTTCTTAATGAAAAAACAATTGATTAGCATATTATGTTCCACAGTGCTTGGAGCACTGGTTTTTGCTAAATTTAGAGAAAAAAGAAGTTATCGAAGCTTTTTATTTGAACAATATTTGCGCTTAACTAGAGTGAGAAAACCTTTTGAATCAGTGGAAAACGCCAAAGAAGCTATAGAAGAAATGAAAGATATAACGGCAGGAAAATATAGTGGAACGACGTATGAATTTAAACATTCAGTTACTATTAAAGATGACAGTGGCTCAATTGTATATATCATTAATGATCATCAAGATATTACACAACAAACGATTCTTTATATTCACGGTGGTGCATGGTTTCAAGATCCACTTGAACAACATTTTGACTTTATCGATACCTTAGCAGGCTGTTTAAATGCTAAAGTTGTGATGCCCGTTTATCCGAAAGTGCCACACCGTGATTATCGTACGACATTTAGTTTATTGTATCGACTTTATGGTAAGTTATTGACTACGGTTAAGAATCCAGAACAACTCATTCTTATGGGAGATTCGGCAGGAGGACAAATTGCCTTATCATTTGCACAATATTTAAAAGAAGAGACGACGTATGCGCAACCAGGACATATTATTTTGATATCACCAGTATTGGATGGCACATTTAGCAACCCAGATACTCAAAAATATGAAAAAGTAGATCCAATGGTTGCCATTGATGGAACAAAATATTTTATTAAATTGTGGGCAGGAAAAACAGCTATTAAAGATTATAAAATATCTCCAATTAATGGCACGTTACAAGGGCTTGGCAAAATTTCAATCTTTATCGGTACTAAAGAAACTTTATATCCTGATGCACTACGTTTATCTAAATTGTTAAATCAACAAGGCATTCTTCACGACTTCTATCCAGGTTACAATTTATTTCATATCTATCCGATTTTTCCAATTCCTGAACGAGAAAAATTCTTTGCACAAGTGAAAACAATTATCAAATAGACATGTAATTATAAAGCAACTTCAACCTATCAGTTATCAAGATAAGAAGAAGTTGCTTTTTTAGGTTGGGTAATTAATTTGAAGGTATTATCATCATTGATTTGGGATATCATAGTGTGAGAAAGCCAATTGTTTTGATTACTGTGATTTAGAGAGTGATTAGAAGTGCCATTAGATGTATCAGATTTTGCTGCCTCTTTGTAATGATTAATATAGCGATGATCGGTATCAAGTACAGAATTGCTCATATCATTTCCTTGTAAACTACCAATGAGAATTAATGCAAGATAAGTTGTACATGCGATAAAAACGGTCCCTAGATAAATGCTAATCACTATTTTTCTAGACTTAGCCATTTTGTTCCTCCTAAGATTTCATCCTTAAATTTAAGTCATCATTCTAATCCCATTTAACTCATGTTTAACGTAACATATCATCTTTAAGATAATGTAAAGGTTAAGTAAATATTTTTTATTTGATTAATTACTATATTAAAAAAGTTATCTTTGTAGTTTTTACTTAAAAACAATTTAAATAGAAACGATTTTATTTGAAAATTTACAAATATTAATTTATACTTAACAAAAAATTAAAGTTTTTAAAACGCGCTCAACAACCGTTTGATAATATTAGGCGTATTGGGAGGGTTCTTAATGTAAGATGTTTTCATCTTAAAAGAAAATTAAGTTGAACTATACATATTGAGATAGAGTGTTGTGACTTGTTCAACACACTAAAAACAGCATAGGTGGCATAACGGGAATGTACGAAGTGAAAAGCATCGTCGAAGTTATGACCGCCTTTTCATTTATCTACCTATTTATTACAGCTAGTAGAAAATCAAGGAAAGAGGTACATAATATTGATTCTCATTATAATTTGCGTCTCGCTTATATTATGGTTAGGAATTAAAGAAAAACGGCGTCATACCAACCGACTTAATAAAATTCCAGTGCGAATTAATATTAACGGTATAAGAGGTAAATCAACAATCACACGGATGGTTTACAGTGTTCTACGTGAAGATCGCATTAGAGTTGTAGGTAAGACAACTGGTACGGATGCCAGAATGCTGTATTGGTTTACAGATAAAGAATATCCAGTCATTCGAAAGCCACAAGGAGCTAATATTGGGGAACAACGAGACATTATCCGCAAAGTGGTAAAACAACGTGCAACGGCACTTGTTAATGAATGTATGGCAGTTAATCCAGATTATCAAATCACGTTTCAAAATGATTTAGTTATGGCCAATATTGGTGTCATTGTTAATGTTATGGAAGACCATATGGATGTCTTAGGACCAACGTTGCAAGATGTGGCGCAAGCTTTCACTGCAACAATTCCATATAACGGCAAATTAGTCGTAATGCAAGATAAGTATACTAAATTTTTTGCTAAAGAAGCACGCAAGCGCAAAACAGAGTTAATTGTTGTTGATAAAGAAAAAGTACCAGAGTCCTATTTGAGAAAATTTGACTATCTTGTCTTTCCAGATAATGTGGCGATTACTTTAGGTGTAGCCCAGGCTTTAGGTATTGATCAACAAACAGCACTGCAAGGTATGCTTAACGCACCACCTGATCCTGGTGCGGTAGAAATTAAATATTTCCAAGCAAATAGCACAACAAACGTCTTTGTTAATGCATTTGCCGCTAACGAACCACAATCTACGAAAGCGATTTTAAATAAAGTGGAAAGTTACGATTATCCATACAGCAAGAAGATTGTAATTTTAAACTGTCGCTCAGACAGAGTGGATAGAACGAGACAATTCGTTGAAAACTTTATTGCTGAAGTAGATTATGACACACTCATTTGCACTGGAAAGAGTACGCAAATGGTGACAGATAAGATGCAATCACAACCTAATAAACGCTATTTGAATTTAGAAGGTGCCCCGTTTGCAGACATAGAAAGAACGATTCTTAAAGAATCACAACATGCCCTTGTATTTTGTGTCGGCAACATTCATGGACCAGGTGGAAGAATAGCAGAATTTATAGAAGGGATAGAATAAAATGATAGGTTCAGAATTATATTTTTCCTTATTTGTAGGAATTGTGCTTAGTTTGATTTTTGCTGAAAAATTTGGAATTAATCCAGCAGGGCTTGTTGTACCAGGCTACCTAGCACTTATCTTTGATGAGCCCATCATGTTATTATCAGTGCTCGTCATTAGCTGCTTAACTTATTTTATTGTGACATTTGGCATAAGCAAATGGGTCATTTTATATGGTAGACGAAAATTTGCAGCGATGATTTTAACGGGAATGGTATTAAAATTTATCTTTGATTTAATTTATCCAATAACCCCGTTTGAAGTCGTAGAAGTATCAGGCATAGGTGTTGTTATACCAGGAATAATTGCGAATACAATTCAAAAACAAGGTGTCGTAATTACCTTATCAACGACAATGTTATTAACTTGTATCACTTATGTCATCTTGTTCTTATATAGCTTTATTAATTAATTACGAGCAAGGAGCGCAAAATCATGAAAAAGAAGTTAACAGCAAGTGAGTGGTTGTTAAAACAAGCAAAACGACATAAACGACGTAACTTTTTATATACATTAATTGTGCTGGTAATTACGCTTGTGTTATTAGTTGTGGCAATTAGCTCGCAAAAGGTTGAGCCAGTAGATAGTATCCCTAAATCTGGAAATAATATTCGCATGACTTATCTAGGCAACATTAACCTTAACTCACATATACGTAATATCAATCTCAATGATGTGTTCGCTAGTTTAAAACAACCATTAAAGCAAAGTGATTTTTCAACGGCATCACTGCATGTAAATCACTTTTCAGATAAAAGTGATGAGAATTTGAAAAAGAATTTAGAAAATATTTTATTTCTAAAAGATCAGAATATTAAAAGTGTCAATCTTATAAATAACGAAGTTGATAATGTACAAGCTCAAGATTTAAGTAAAAAAGTGGAGGCCCAAACAGAATATAACTTTTTAACTGGTAATGGCTCTAATCCTATTAATAGTAAAACGGTTCAACAAACAATTAAAAATAAAAAAATTGCCAATGTATCGTTTACAGATGTCGAGTCAAATTACACAGGGCCATTGAAAAATACAACATCCATTAGTTTGGATCCTAATATTTTTATGCCACTGTTAAAAAAATTAAAACAAAATAATGACTACGTCGTTGTTAATGTAGATTGGGGTATTCCAAACGAACGCAACGTTACAGAACGACAGCGTGAATATGCGAAAGCTTTAATAAATTCAGGAGCTGACATTATTATCGGACATAATTCGGTCATCCAAGAAATAGATAAGTACAAAAATAAACCCATATTCTATAGTTTAGGCAATACAACATCAGATGAATTTCTATCAAAAAATCATAAAGGTATGATTGTGCAGCAAGATTGGACTGGTAAAGCAAGTCGTTTCCATTTGACGCCTATTAAATCTTCCGATGGTAAGATAACTAGAGATTTAATGAGTAAAATGGAACAACGCAAATTTTATAACAACATTAAAGGCGAGCATGTCAATTTAAAAGCCGAAAAAGATGGGGGTTATTCATTTGAATAAAAAAGAACATTATGTTGCTATAACAGTTGTCCTTATTGTACTTTTTATTTTAATCATGGTTACATTTTCAAGAGCGAATGAAGGTTTAGATAAATTTGAAAAGCAAGAGTTAGAGAATGGCACAGAGCAATATCTTTCAAAAGGAGCAAGCTAACTATGAATATATACAATAAAATGACCTTGATTGTCATTTTGATTGCAACAATTGCAGTATCCTTTACATTTTATCTTTTTCAAAAAGAGGATAACCCCAATAAAGATGCGCTCTATGAAAATAAAATAGCTGATCATAAAACACCTAAAGATAAAAAAGACTATGGGGTTGCTTCAAACAACTATATCGCGAAGCGGGTCGGAGAAAAGATTTTGCAAGATGGTGGAAATGCAGTTGATGCGGCTATTGGCGTATCTTATGCTTTGGCAATCACCGAACCACATTCGTCTGGACTTGGCGGTGGCGGTGCGTCGCTTACATATAATGGTAAAGATGGAGAAGTTCCAAAAATGTATGAATATAAAACACTTTCCTCTTATGATTATAAAAAAGGAGATCAGATAGGGACACCAGGATTTGTAAGAGGCATGCATGATATGCATGAAAGAGAAGGGAAAATGGATGAAAAGAAAATATTAGATTATGTCATTCCGTTAGCCCAAGATGGCTTTGAAGTAGATTCAGAGTTAGAGCGTAGTTTGAAAATTTATGGTTCCGATATCGACCGTGACTCACCATTCTTTAAAGGAAGCAAAACGGTGAGAGAAGGAGATGTCGTAAAACAGGAAGCTTTGACAAAAACATTGAAAGGTATCCAAGACAAAGGACCTGATTATTTTTATGAAGATCTTGGTAAAAGCATTTCAAAGCAAGTTGATGATAAATTGACTGAAAAAGACTTTTCAACGTTTAAAACAGAAGAAAAAGAACCTGTAAGTACGAATTATTTGAATAACAAAGTTTATTCAGCCTCTAACCCATTAGGTGGAACACTGATGTTACAAGGCTTAGTACTTGAAGAGAGCAACAACCCTGGTCAGCAAAATGAAGACAACCGTATAGACTATATTAGCAGTATTCTTAAATCTAGAGACTTAATGTATCGCAATAGAGATATTGTTAATGGCCAAGAAGCCAGTAATGAACAATACTTATCTAAAGATTATTTACTAGAAAAATTAAATGGTATTAATATTGATTCAAGTAATTTTAATAAGAATCAAGTGGACAATACGAGCACCACACATTTTGTTGTTATAGATAAAAATGGCAAGGTTGTCAGTACCACAAATACGTTGTCTAGTTTCTTTGGATCAGGAAAATACGTTAAAGAAGGCTTCTATATGAATAACTCTTTAACAAACTTTTCAAGTGATCCCAATAGTCCGAACTACGGCGAAAAGCATAAGGCGCCACGCTCTTATACTTCACCTTCAATCATCGTAGGACCAGACTTTTATATGGGAATCGGTACGCCAGGTGGTAATAAAATTCCAACGATGCTTAATGAGGTCATCGTAGATTATTTAAAAGGTAATGGCACATTGCAGGAATCAATTAATAAACCAAGATTCTATAATGATGGTTCAACAATCTATTATGAAAATGCAACAAGTGACGATGACATTCAGGCGTTTAAATCATTAGGCTTTAATGTGGAAGAAAAACGAAATGATCCAAACTTTGGTAGTGTTCAAGGAGCTATTTACAATAAAAATAGTAAAAAAGTAGAAGTGGGATCTGATGTAGGAAACCGTTAAAATGTTGATAACATCGTTATTCGCTGTCGTTTATTGTTGTAAACAATGACGGCAGCTTTTCTGTATTATTTGTCATGTGTTACATTTCTATTAGTATACAAAGTAATAACAGAAATGAGCACATGTCAGGATGAAAAATAGTTGTATTATTATTTTATCTTTTACGCGAAAAATATATTATCATTTTTATTATGTCGTTATATAATGATAACAGTCATGACTATGTGAGGACACGGAATGATAGACAATTAATTTTGTGAGAGAAGGTGGCCATTTATGCAAGAAGTCGTATTAGGTATTGATTTAGGTACGAGTGCAGTGAAAATCATCGCAGTAGATAAAGAAGGACAGGTATTAGTAACAATTAGCGAGCCTTTAACATTGATTCAGCAACAGCCGGGATATAATGAACAAGATCCAGATGAATGGCTAGATGCGGTAAAGCAAGGGATTAAGCGCGTTACACAGCATGACAGTCTTAAGCATCATACAATTCAAGGGATATCATTTTCTGGACAAATGCATGGCTTGGTTCCTTTGGATAAAAATGGTTGGCCTGTGAGGCATGCAATCTTATGGAATGACACGCGTAATTCAGCACAATGTGAACAAATCATCGCGCGCTATGGGCAACGTTTAAATGGTAATCCAATTCTTGAAGGCTTTACTTTACCTAAAATGTTATGGATGCAACAACATGAGCCAGAGCTATGGAAACATGTGGATACGTTTGTATTACCTAAAGACTATATTCGTTACGGTTTAACCGGTCAGATACATATGGAATACTCTGATGCAGCAAGTACATTATTACTTAATCCAACAACGCATGAGTGGACAAGAGAAATTGGAGATGCCTTTGGTTTAGGTGAGATTTATCCACCATTAATACCATCGCATGGTTACGTCGGTAATGTTAAGTCAGGATTAGCCATAGAACTAGGATTAACATCAAATGTCAAAGTATTTGCTGGAGGCGGAGACAATGCGTGTGGTGCAATTGGTGCTGGTGTAGTTAATGATAATGACACTTTATGTAGCATTGGGACGTCTGGCGTGATTGTCAATGTTGAAAAGGATGAACATACACAATATCAAAACAACATTCACTTCTTTAATCATAGTGTGCCAAATACTTATTATGCAATGGGAGTAACATTAGCAGCAGGTTACAGTCTTTCTTGGTTGAAACATACGTTTTTTGCAGCGGATAGTTATGATGATGTGATTAAGTTAGCAGCCTCATCATCTATCGGTGCGAACCGTCTACTTTATACTCCCTATTTAGCAGGTGAACGCACACCACATGGAGATGCCTTTATTAGAGGAAGTTTTATTGGTTTAAGTGGCAGCCATAAAAAGGAGGATTTTTCTCGAGCAGTTATTGAAGGTGTGACGTATTCTTTATATGATTCAATACAGTTAATGAGAGCGGCGGGTAAAGAAATAACGCATGTCACTTCTATTGGCGGAGGTGCTAAAAGTGAGTTCTGGTTACAACTTCAAGCAGATGTCTTTAATACGACTGTAAGAAAGTTAAAACACGAAGAAGGTCCTAGCATGGGAGCTGCTATGATAGCAGCAGTAGGTCTAAATTGGTTTGAGAGTATTGAAGACTGTGTTGATGCATTTATAGATATCGTTGCAGAATTTCATCCTAATCCAGAACGGCATCGTCAATACGAGCAATTTTATAAAATATATCAACAGGTATATGCACAAACAAGAACGATTACACAACAACTATTGACTTTAGAAATATAAAATTAAGCAAGAGTCTAGGGCATCATTATGATTTATGTTCTAAACTCTATATTGGTAGCAGTTGACTGGATTGAAAATACGCTTATACTAAGTTTTTTCAATTCTAGTCGACCTTGCCGGGGCGGGACGACGAATTCATAATGAATTCTCTCCCGTTCCTTTTTTGTGATTAAATCGTGAGCATTTTAAAACAAAAATATTTAAGTATACGTTACGATAAAGATATGTAAAGTTAGTGTAAATATATGAAGAATTATGTATAAAATTTTACTTGTTGCAATCAAGTTCTTCATGATGTAAAATGTTAAAAAATAAATTTAATCGTTACAATAATTTAAATAACACAATTTTAGAAACGCGAAAATTTGCATATTGTGAATATATTCACATTTTAGACTAAATAAAATTTTGTTTTATATTGAAATCGTTTTCTTAGGGGTGTACGATGACTATGGCTAGAAAAAATTGAAAAGAGGTTTTGGGAAATGAACATTATTCTAGGCGTAGGTACACTCGTATTGGTGTTAGCAGTGATGACACTGTTTTTAAAGTATGCACCGTACGGTAAACAAGGACTACAAGCTTTATCCGGAGCTGCTTGTGCTACATTTTTACCACAAGCATTCCTGAGTTACGCTATTGGCGGCGTATTTCACATTGAATTTTTAAAAGAGATCGGTGATTTAGTCGGCGGTCTTAGCGGCGTAGCTGTAGGTATTTTAACGTGTTTGAAATTAAATATATCACCTGTTTTTGCGGTGATTGTAGGGCTAGTCTTACATGATTACAAATTATTACCTGCATTTATTGCTGCGTACATTATGGCTTTTGGAATTAAGCTTATTGAGAAAAAAGTTCCAGAAGGTTTAGATTTAATTGTTGTCATTCTAGTTGCACCTGCTATTACGTTTGGTTTAGCACATATTATTTCACCAGGGGTTATGGCAGTATTAAGACAAATTGGTGGCGCTGTTACTTCAGTTGGAGATAACAACCCATACGCATTAGCAATTATATTAGGACTTGTTATTCCAGTTACAGGAATGACACCTTTAAGCTCTATGGTTTTAACTAGTTTATTAGGACTCACTGGTGTGCCAATGGCAATCGGTGCATTAACTTGTATGGGCAGCTCATTTGTTAACTTTGTCTTATTTAGAACATTGAAAATTGGTGGACCATCAAAAGCATTTGCGGTATGTATTGAACCACTTACCCAAATTGACTTAATCGCACAGTATCCATTACAACTTTATGGTACGAATGCGATTATCGGTATGGTCAACGCATGTATCGTTACATTTGCAGGGCTAGTGATAAATGTGACTGGTATGGCAACACCAATCGCTGGTGCCATTGTATTGTTTGGCTTTAATAAACCTTTACCATCAGTTATTACAATTATTGTGGTTGCAGTTGTAAGTATTATTTTAGCGTATATCTTTGGTAAATTGATTAGCAAATTAAATATTACAAAAACAGACATCACGATTCCTGGACAAAACAACCAAGTTAAGGAGAGTGTTTAATAATGGCTAAAAAATCCTATGATTATCAAAGCGCATTTGACATTATTGGGCCAGTTATGATGGGACCATCAAGTTCTCATACTGCTGGTGCCGTTAAAATCGGTAACTCAGCAGGAAGTGTACTTGGTGTTACACCTCAGAAAATTGAAATTCGTTATTACGAATCATTTGCTGAAACTCATCAAGGTCATGGCACAGATGTCGCAGTTATAGGTGGTGCGATGGGCTATAGCACGTTTGATAGCCGTATTAAAGATGCTTTAAATATTGCTGAAAGTCAAGGTATCAAAGTAGATATCATTGAAGACAGAGGCGAAAGCTTGGGAGAACATCCAAACTGTGCGTATATTAAAGCTGAAGCAAATGGTCGCCATATTGAAGTAATTGGTAACTCAATTGGTGGCGGAACAATTAAACTAAAACGTATTAACGTTGAAGGGCTAGAAGTTAACTTCAATCATGGATTACCTATTTTAGTGATGGATGGTTATACTGATAAATCCACAGTCAATCATTTCATTAACTTTGCCAGTGAAGCCGGTGCTGCAATTGACAAAGAAATGACTGAAATGAAAGACAACCAATGTTTAGTAGTATTACCTTTATCTAAAGCATTGTCAGAATCAGCGTTAGAACAAATAAGAGAGAAATATAGTGACTTAAACGTATCCTATATAAATTAGAGGGGGATTTATAATGTTTGATTCAATTAGAGAGACAATTGATTATGCAGTAGAAAATGATATGTCATTTGCTGACATCATGATCAATGAAGAAATGGAACTTCAAGGCAAATCACGTGAAGACGTTCGAGCAATTATGAAACAAAATCTTGAAGTAATGCGCGCAGCAGTTGAAAAGGGCACAACTGGTGAAGGCGTAAAAAGTGTTACAGGTTACACAGGTCAAGATGCAATCAAATTAAATAAATACAATGAATCACAACACGCTTTATCTGGGCATGAGATGATTGAAGCGGTTAAAGGAGCTGTTGCGACAAATGAAGTGAACGCAGCAATGGGTATCATCTGTGCAACTCCAACAGCTGGCTCCTCCGGAACGATTCCGGGCGTACTTTTTAAATTAGAAAAAACACACGATTTAACTGAAGATCAAATGATTGATTTCTTGTTTACTTCAGCACTGTTTGGCCGTGTTGTTGCAAATAACGCCAGTGTTGCAGGTGCTACGGGTGGTTGCCAAGCCGAAGTAGGATCAGCATCAGCAATGGCAGCTGCGGCAGCTGTAGCCATTTTTGGAGGTAAACCAGAAGCATCTGGACATGCTATGGCATTAGCAATTAGTAACTTATTAGGATTAGTTTGTGACCCAGTTGCAGGCTTAGTTGAAATTCCATGTGTAATGAGAAATGCCATAGGATCTGGTAACGCATTAATTTCAGCAGATTTAGCATTAGCAGGTGTTGAAAGTAGAATTCCTGTTGATGAAGTTATTGAAGCTATGGATAAAGTTGGTAGAAACTTACCAGCATCTCTAAGAGAAACTGGACTTGGTGGCTTAGCTGGAACACCAACAGGAGAAGCGATTAAACGTAAAATCTTCGGAGACGCTGAAAAAAAAGTCAATAATTAAATTCTACGAAAACCTAGATAATAACATTTTAGGGAGTGGGACTACGAATTCATAATGAATTCTGTCCTGCTCCCCTTTTTCATGGATATTTACCACAATTGATTACATAGAAGTGGAGTCAATTTTCCGAAAATTTAAAATCTTATATTGCAAATTTACAACTTTGATTATAAAATATCCAAAAGGGGTTGATGTTATGCGAAGGTTATTTGGGATTTTTTTAGCCTTTACGATTAACACAACGATGACCTACTATTTGACAACGGAGGGTACATGGGAGAATCTTCTATTGCAATGCATGTCGCTTAGTATGATAATCGTATTTTTCTTTTACTATTTCCAATTTATTAAGAAAGCTAAAAAAATGACATAGTTGAATAATAAAAGCGCTCGGGAAATCAAACTTGAGCGCTTTTATTGCTATAGTAACGAGTCTATGTACGGTTATAAATTAATATCAAAGTGATGACAAAATTTATTAGACTTAAATGTTAATATTTGAATTATTTAGTTAATAAATCAATTTGATAAAATGCTAAATCCAACCAACGATTGAATTTGTAACCAACATTATTAATTGTACCTGCATGAATAAAACCAATTTTTTCGTGTAGATGAATGCTTACTTCATTTGAAGCATCGATACCTGCAACCATTGTACGATAGCCTTCATCTTTAGCAATTTGCATTAGTTGACTAAGTAATTGTGAAGCAATACCATGGCCGCGATAGGCTGAATCTACATAAATTGAATGTTCTATTGAATAGAGATAAGCAGGCCAATCTCGGAATGAACCATAAGTAGCGAACCCAACGACTTGTTGATGTTGTTCAAATACGAGAATAGGCTCTCCGGCTATAACTTTTCTCTCAAACCACTCTTCACGTTCCTCTATTGTTTGTGACTCATAGCTATAAACAGCTGTCGTATTGATAATAGCATCATTATAAATAGATAGAATGGCCGGTAAATCTTGACGTTCTGCGTGTCTAATCATATGTCTCATCTTTTTATTTTTTATTGTATAGTGTTCAACTATTGATTTCAAATTTATGTAATAAAATATGACAAACTTGTCGTAGGTAAAAAAAGCAATCAATGCTATACTATTATCAAACAATTTTACGGTTTAAAGGAGAAATACTGCATGAGAAAATGGACAAACCAATTGATGACCATTATTGGAGTTATACTTATATTAGTTGCCATTTACCTATTTGCCAAACCTCATATTGATAGTTATTTACATGACAAAGATAATAGCGATAAAATAGAAAACTATGATAAAACAGTCAGTAAAGCAAATAAAAATGATAAGCCAACCATCCCTAAAGACAAGGCAGAAATGGCTGGTTATCTCCGTATTCCAGATGCTGATATTAATGAACCTGTTTACCCTGGACCAGCAACACCTGAACAATTAAACCGTGGAGTTAGCTTTGCCGAAGAACAGGAATCCTTAGATGATCAAAATATTGCAATTGCAGGTCATACATATATTGGCCGCCCACATTATCAATTTACAAATTTAAAAGCAGCTAAAAAAGGTAGCAAGGTTTATTTTAAAGTGGGAAATGAAACAAGAGAGTATAAAATGACAACTATACGAGATGTGAATCCAGACGAAATCGATGTGCTAGATGAGCATAGAGGGGATAAAAACCGCCTAACTTTAATTACTTGTGATGATTATAATGAAAAGACGGGTGTTTGGGAAAAGCGTAAAATATTTATAGCAGAACAGATTAAATAATTGTAGAACACTTTGATCCGTTAGTTATTAACTAATAGATTGAAGTGTTTTTTATTTTCTCTCACAATATGATTTTAAGCAAAATTCAAAGCACAAAAAAATGATATAAAAAAATAATAGTATTGTTATACGCTAAATTATCTGATATTCTTAGTGTAGATAAATACATCAAGATTATACAACGAGGACGTGACAAAAAGTGAAATCAAACAAAAAACCAGCTCAATTTCTTAATCGACATAACAATTATTCGATTAGAAAATTTACAATTGGTACTGCTTCTATTCTTGTTGGGACAACATTGATTTTTGGTTTGAGTAATGAAGCACACGCCCAAAGCAATAGTTCAGCAAAGGTATCAGATAAGGTAGCAACTGAACAGTCAGCATCGACTTCTCAAGAGGCAGATAGCAGTCAACAAACTGCAGCTTCTAATGCTCAAAACGTTCAAACTGCACCTGAGCAAGATAAAGCAACACCTACTACAGAGGTTAACTCTAACAATAATCAAACAGATTCTAAGCACGTAGCACCACAGAAAGAGCAAAATCAAACAGCTACGCAAACAGAATCTAAAAAAGAAACTGCACAAACACAAGCAAAAACAGAAGAAAAAGCAGCTTCTGATAGCAAAAAAGCATCAGAAGATTCAGATGATAAAGCGACTTCAAAAGAAACAGATGAAAATAAAACTGATGATAGTGTAGATACAAACTCTAATATCACTACCCCAGTGTATGATACGACACGTGCGCGTGCTGCAACTTCAGTACCACTTGCTAGTAGTCTCGACTCAGATGCTAGTGCTGCTGAAAATGCAGAGCCATCAGCAGAATTTATTGATAAATACAATAAATCAACAAATAGAAGTCAATTAGTGCATGATTTATTAGCTGAATCATACAGTGAAACAGACGTTAGAGCAATTGTTAATCGCTTAAATATAGACTTTAATAAGACAGATGCTAAAAAAGCATTTCAAGCGATAATGTATGCTGGTATTCAATATGCTAAAGAACAAACATCATTATACACAACATATGCTACTATACCTGGTGATGGTGTAAATGTTAATAACACAGAAATTGGATCGGTAGCAGAGTTAAAGCGTAGTATTTATATAGATCCAAATAAAGGCTTAACAGTTAACGGTCAAGGATATACTTCTCAAGGCCAATCTCCTGCAAACTATACAGTACATGTTCAACCTAATAAAAGAACAAATAAAATGGACTTTACTGTAACTTGGAAAGTTAATCCATCAGCTTCTGCATCTGGGCATGACGCTGATTTAGGTGGCTTTAACTTTGGTTCAGGATATAATGTGCCAGAACGTATTAACGGTCGTTTTAATATATATGGTGGTAATACAATCTCAAATAATTTAGATATGATTAAAAGTCCACACCCTAGTTATCCAGCTGGTTATGGTTTGAGTAGCCGACCAACAATTACGAGATATTTTGTTCAACGTGGTGGACGTGTAGAATATCATTTTAGTGTTCCAGTACGTGATTGGAATGGTGATTTAAGCTTTAATGGTAAGGTTCTAATGTTCGACAACAACGTTACTCTTGTTGGTCAAGGTGTAATGAACCCAAATTCAAATGATAACTACTTCTATGACGAAATGAACATCCAGGGAGATAATAATCCAGATCGTCATATTATCACTACTGATGATACGTCAGAAGTTGAAAATATTCCTTTCCAAATAGAATACGTGGTTTCTAAAGACTTACCTGTAGGTCAACAAGAAGTTCAAAGAGAAGGTCAAGTAGGTAAACGCGGTACACTTTATTCAATTGTTAAATTTAATAACCAAACAATTGGTCGATTTGTTAAAGAAACATACAATATACCACCAGTTAATAAAATTATTAAAATTGGTATTGGGGCTGTAAATGATTCTAATATCAGTGGACCACTACCTCCAATTCTTGAACCACAACTTTCTGGTACAAATATTGTTAGCGGTGAAACAAGCCCTAATGCTGCCGTAACAATAACAGTAGGAGGAAGAAACTATCAAACGACATCTGATAATTCAGGTCGATTTAATTTCCAATTGCCAAATTATACATTGCAAGAAGGAGACCACATTTCAGCCGTAGCAACTGTTGAAGGTAAAACAAGTAAACCTGGAAAAATTATTATTCCTCGAGATGGTAGAACACCTAACCTTACTACATCAGTTCAACGTGGACAAGATCAAAATAAACCAGGTAGTTGGGTAACAATTACGAATGCGACAACTGGTCAACAAGTAAGTCGATTCTTTGTACCAGATGGTTTACCTGGTAATGATGGTCGTTCTATTACTATTACAAATGAATATTTAGATCCAAGTACTGGAGAAAGAGTCGTTCAATTTAGTGACGGACGAACAATCCGTCTTCCTAAAGGACCAAAAGGAGACAAAGGTGATACAGGTGCTCAAGGTCCAGCAGGTAGATCAATAACAATTACTAGTACAACTGTGGATGCAGATGGTAATACAATTGTAAGATTTAGTGATAACACAACTCTTAAAATTCCTAAAGGACCAAAAGGTGATAAAGGTGACCAAGGTCCAGCAGGTAAATCTATTACTGTCAAACACATATCTAAAGATTCACAAGGAAATACAACAGTTCAATTTAGTGATAATTCATCTATTATCATTCCAGCAGGTACGCCTGGACGTAATGGTACTTCAGTAGGAATACATACAATTACGCCGCAAGCAAATGGCGATACAGTTGTAACGTTTACAGATGGTAAAACAATGACAATACCAAAAGGTGCCAAAGGTGATCGTGGTGAAGCTGGTCCAAAAGGTGCCGATGGTCATTCAATTACAATTACAAGCAATACGGTAGAACCAAATGGTGATCGTAAAATTGTCTTCTCAGACCACACTACCGTAGTAATTCCAAAAGGCGACAAAGGTGATAAAGGCGACAATGGTACATCAATAGGTATTACCCAAATTGATACAGACGCAGCAGGTAATAAAGTCGTTCATTTTACAGATGGCAAAACAATGACAGTACCAAAAGGTCAAGATGGTACATCAATTGGAATCAAGTCTATTACGCCACAAGCAAATGGCGATAAATTAGTAACATTTACTGATAATAGAACCATGGTAATTCCAAAAGGTGACAAAGGTGACAAAGGTGATAAAGGCGACAAAGGTGCTGATGGTGCGAGTCCAACCGTGACAGCTACACGTACGCAACATGATGGAAAAGATGGTGTGGAAATCACGATTACCCCTGCAAATGGTGGTACACCAATTAAAACTTTCGTAGCTGATGGTGAACGTGGTGAGAGAGGTCTGCAAGGCATTAACGGTGTAGATGGAAAATCTATCCGAGTATCAAGTAGCCGTGATAATCAAAAACATGAAACAACATTGACCTTCTATTACGATCAAGATGGCGATCAAGCCTTTGATGCAAGTAAAGACATCGTAGTCGACACAGCTGTTATCAAAGATGGTCGTACCCCAACGGTAGATATTAAGAAAATTTTACGTGGTGTGTCAACATTTAGAACTGCCACAGCTACCGCGAATCCTGATAAAGGTCATGAAGTCAAATTCTATTATGACAATAACAACAACGGTATTTTTGATGAAGGTGATGAAGAAATTTCATCTGGCTTCATTGCTGATGGTAAAAACGGTCAAAATGGTCGAAATGGACGACAAGGTACTGAATTAATAAGTGGAATAACACCTCCTACAGATAGTGATGGTCTAAATGGCGATACGTATATCGACACTAACACTGGCGACACTTATAAAAAAGAAAACGGAAAATGGGTTCCAAGTGGAAATATCAAAGGACCAAAAGGTGACAAAGGTGAGAATGGTCAAAACGGTAGAGATGGAAAAGACGTTCTGAACGGCAAAGTTGATCCACAATCAAGTCAAGGTAAAGATGGCGATAAATACATCAATACAGTAACAGGTGATGTCTTTGTTAAATCAGGTGACAACTGGACCAACGAAGGCAATATCAAAGGACCAAAAGGTGACAAAGGCGATAATGGTTTAAACGGTAGAGATGGAAAAGATGTTCTGAATGGCAAAGTTAATCCACAACCTAGTCAAGGTAAAGATGGCGATAAATACATCAATACAGTAACAGGTGATGTCTTTGTTAAATCAGGTGACAACTGGACTAACGAAGGCAACATCAAAGGGCCAAAAGGTGACCGAGGTGAACGTGGTGAGACTGGTGCAAAAGGTGACAAAGGCGATAATGGTCAAAACGGTAGAGATGGAAAAGATATTCTGAATGGCAAAGTTAATCCACAATCAAGTCAAGGTAAAGATGGCGATAAATACATCAATACAGTAACAGGTGATGTCTTTGTTAAATCAGGTGGAAACTGGACTAATGAAGGTAATATCAAAGGACCAAAAGGTGACCGAGGCGAACGTGGTGAGACTGGTCCAAAAGGTGATAAAGGCGAAAATGGCACATCAATTGGAATTACAACAATTGACACGGATTCAGCTGGAAATAAAGTCGTTCGCTTTACAGACGGCAAAACAATGACAATACCTAAAGGTCAAGATGGTACATCAATAGGTATCCGTACAATTACACCACAAACAAACGGTGACACAGTTGTAACCTTTACAGACGGTAAAACAATGACGATACCAAAAGGCGCTAAAGGCGACAAAGGTGATAACGGTCGTGATGGTACATCAATAGGCATTACAAATATTCAAACAGATGCTGCAGGTAATAATATTGTTCACTTTACAGATGGTAAAACAATGACAGTACCAAAAGGTCAAAATGGTACATCAATAGGCATCCGTACAATTACACCACAAGCAAATGGTGACATAGTCGTAACCTTCACAGATGGTAAAACAATGACGATACCAAAAGGTGCGAAGGGTGATAAAGGTGACGTAGGTGCACGAGGTGCAGATGGTCGCTCAATCACAATCACAAGTAATACAGAACAACCAAATGGAGATCGTAAACTTGTGTTCTCAGATAACACTACTGTCATCATTCCAAAAGGTGCAAAAGGGGATAAAGGCGACAAAGGTGATAATGGTACATCAATTGGAATTACAACAATTGACACTGATACAGTTGGCAATAAAGTCGTTCACTTCACAGATGGCAAAACAATGACAGTACCTAAAGGTCAAGATGGTCAATCAGTTGGCGTAAAAGCAATTACCACAGCAACAAATGGAGATACAGTTGTAACCTTCACAGACGGTAAAACAATGACGATACCAAAAGGTGCGAAAGGTGATAAAGGTGACGTAGGTGCACGAGGTGCCGATGGCCGCTCAATCACAATCACAAGTAATACAGAAGAAGCAAACGGTGACCGTAAGCTTGTGTTCTCAGATAATACAACTGTCATCATTCCAAAAGGTGCGAAAGGTGATAAAGGTGATGTAGGTGCAAAAGGTGCCGATGGTCATTCAATCACAATCACTAGTAATACAGTAGAACCAAATGGAAATCGTAAACTTGTCTTCTCAGATAACACAACAGTTGTGATACCAAAAG
>NZ_KV840192.1:111221-112085 GCF_001839145.1 Staphylococcus sp. HMSC62D11
AAACAATGACGATACCAAAAGGCGCTAAAGGCGATAAAGGTGACGTAGGTGCAAAAGGTGCTGATGGTCGTTCAATCACAATCACAAGTAATACAGAAGAACCAAACGGAGATCGTAAACTTGTATTCTCAGATAATACAACAGTCGTGATACCAAAAGGTGTTAAAGGTGATAAAGGTGAAAATGGCACATCAATTAGCATTACGTCTATTGACACTGATACAACAGGAAACAAAGTTGTTCATTTTAGTGATGGTAAAACATTAACTGTACCAAAAGGTCAAGACGGCACATCAATTGGTATTAAATCAATTACAACATCAGCTAATGGTGATAAAGTTGTAACCTTTACAGATAACCAAGTGCTTACAATACCAAAAGGCGAAAAAGGTGACCGAGGCGACAATGGTCAAGATGGTCATTCAATTACAATTACTCGTACAGAAACGGATGCAACTGGTAACACAATCATCCACTTCAGTGATGGTAAAAATGTAACTGTACCAAAAGGTCAAAATGGCACATCAGTGACAATTCAAAATATAGCTAAACAACCAAATGGTGACACTGTTGTAACCTTCTCAGATGGCAAATCGATTACGATACCAAAAGGCGACAAAGGTGACGCAGGTGTTAAAGGTGCCGATGGTCATTCAATTACAATTACAGGTAATACACAAGAAGCAAATGGCGATCGCAAATTAACATTCTCAGATAACACAACAGTTGTGATACCAAAAGGTGACAAAGGCGATAAAGGTGACAATGGCCAAAATGGAACATCAGTTAGTATCACTACAATCGATACAGATAGTACTGGCAATAAAGTCGTTCATTTTAGTGATGGTAAAACATTAACTGTAC
>NZ_KV840192.1:112185-112905 GCF_001839145.1 Staphylococcus sp. HMSC62D11
CAATACCAAAAGGTGAAAAAGGTGACCGAGGCGACAATGGTCATGATGGCCAAAACGGACGTGATGGTGCGTCAATCACAATTACTCGCACAGAAACAGATGCTGCAGGTAACACAATCATCCACTTCAGTGATGGTAAAAATGTAACCGTACCAAAAGGTCAAAATGGCACATCAGTGACAATTCAAAATATAGCTAAACAACCAAATGGTGACACTGTTGTAACCTTCTCAGATGGCAAATCGATTACGATACCAAAAGGCGACAAAGGTGACGCAGGTGTTAAAGGTGCCGATGGTCATTCAATTACAATCACAAGTAATACAGAAGAACCAAACGGAGATCGTAAACTTGTGTTCTCAGATAACACAACAGTTGTGATACCAAAAGGTGCGAAAGGTGAAAATGGTACATCTATTGGCATTTCAAGAACAGAAGTAGATGGATCAGGTAACACAGTTGTTCATTTTACAGATGGCAAAGTAATCACAATACCAAAAGGTCAAAATGGCACATCAGTAGGTATTGCAACAATTACAACGTCAAGTACTGGTGATAAAGTTGTAACCTTTACAGATGGTAAAACATTGACAATACCAAAAGGCGAAAAAGGTGACCGTGGAGATAACGGACATGATGGTACATCAATTACAATTACTCGCACAGAAACAGATGGAAATGGCAACACAGTCATCCACTTTAGTGATGGTAAAAATGTAA
>NZ_KV840192.1:113005-113257 GCF_001839145.1 Staphylococcus sp. HMSC62D11
GTAAAAATGTAACTGTACCAAAAGGTCAAAACGGAACATCAGTGACAATACAAAATGTCACTAAACAACCAAATGGCGACACTGTTGTAACCTTCTCAGATGGCAAAACTATTACAATACCAAAAGGCGACAAAGGTGACGCAGGTGTTAAAGGTGCCGATGGTCATTCAATTACAATCACAAGTAATACAGAAGAACCTAACGGCGACCGTAAACTAGTATTCTCAGATAACACAACAGTTGTGATACCAA
>NZ_KV840192.1:113357-114149 GCF_001839145.1 Staphylococcus sp. HMSC62D11
AAGACGGCACATCAATTGGTATTAAATCAATTACTACATCAACTACTGGTGAAAAAGTTGTAACCTTCACGGATGGTCAAATATTAACAATACCAAAAGGTGAAAAAGGCGACCGAGGCGAAAATGGACATGATGGTCAAAACGGACGCGATGGTGTATCAATTACAATTACAAGTACTACAACAGATGGTGCGGGCAATACAGTCATCCACTTTAGTGATGGTAAAAATGTAACTGTACCAAAAGGTCAAAACGGTACATCAGTAACAATACAAAATGTCACTAAACAACCAAATGGTGAAACTGTTGTAACATTCTCAGACGGAAAATCTATTACGATACCTAAAGGAGAAAAAGGTGACGCAGGTATTAAAGGTGCCGATGGTCATTCAATTACTATCACAAGTAATACAGAAGAACCAAATGGCGATCGCAAACTTGTATTCTCAGATAACACAACAGTTGTGATACCAAAAGGTACAAAAGGCGACAAAGGTGAAAATGGCACATCAATTAGTATTACTACAATTGATACAGATAATGATGGAAATAAAGTCGTTCACTTTAGTGATGGCAAAACATTAACTGTACCAAAAGGCCAAGACGGCACATCAATTGGTATTAAAACAATTACAACGTCAACTACTGGTGATAAAGTTGTAACCTTTACAGACGGAAAATCAATTACAATACCAAAAGGTGATCGAGGCGAAAATGGTCAAAAAGGTCAAGACGGTCAATCTATTACGATTACAAGTACAACAACAGATGGCGCTGGTAACACAGTTATCC
>NZ_KV840192.1:114249-115040 GCF_001839145.1 Staphylococcus sp. HMSC62D11
CAACAGATGGCGCTGGTAACACAGTTATCCACTTTAGTGATGGTCGTAATGTTACTGTACCAAAAGGTCAAGACGGTCAAAATGGTACATCAATTACAGTAACTAATACTGAATTAGATAAAGACGGAAACGCAGTTGTTCACTTTAGTGATGGCAAAACAGTAACAATACCGAAAGGCGCTAAAGGTGATCGAGGTGAAAATGGTCACGATGGCCAAAATGGCACATCAATTAGTATTACAAGTACGACAACAGATAGTGCAGGTAATACAGTGATTCACTTCAGCGATGGTAAAAATGTTACAATTCCTAAAGGTCAAGACGGACATGCCATCGATATTCAAAGTGTTACTAAAAACCCACAAGGTGATACAGTAATCACATTTACAAATGGTAAAACAGTAACAATACCAAAAGGTGAAAAAGGTGACCGAGGCGAAAATGGTCACGATGGTCAAAATGGTACATCAATTAGTATCACAAGTACAACAACAGATAGTGCGGGTAATACAGTAATTCACTTTAGTGATGGTAAAACCGTTACAATTCCTAAAGGTCAAGACGGCACATCAGTTGGTATTCAAAACATTACAAAACAACTTACTGGAGAAACAGTTGTAACATTTACAGATGGAAAATCAATTACAATACCAAAAGGTGACAAAGGCCAAGATGGCAAATCTATAACTATTATTAGTAATACAATTGAACCAAATGGTGACCGTAAAGTTATCTTCTCAGATAACACTTCAATTATTGTGCCAAAAGGTGATAAAGGTGATCATGGTGAA
>NZ_KV840193.1:0-746 GCF_001839145.1 Staphylococcus sp. HMSC62D11
TATTATAAAAAGAAAACCATACGCTATGCGTATGGTTCAGAAAAGGTTCTACCATTGTCACAAAAAATGCATCTCTTCGTACTAGAATTAATATTGGTCAGCCAACCAAAATAATCAACACGAGGAGATGCTATTTAATGTCATCCGACACAAACAGTTTAGCACATACAAAATGGAATTGTAAGTATCATATCGTCTTTGCTCCCAAATACAGAAGACAAGTGATATATGGAAAAATAAAAAAAGATATTGGAATGATTTTGCGTCAATTGTGCGAAAGAAAAGGCGTAGAGATAATTGAAGCAGAGGCATGTAAAGATCATATTCACATGTTAGTTAGTATTCCGCCAAAAATAGGTGTATCATCATTTGTTGGCTATTTAAAAGGAAAAAGTAGTTTAATGATATTTGATAGACATGCCAACTTGAAATATAGATATGGAAATAGAAAGTTTTGGTGCAAAGGATATTATGTAGATACTGTAGGTAGAAACAAAAAAGTAATTGAAAATTATATACGAAACCAATTACAAGAGGATATCGTTGCAGATCAAATCTCAATGGAAGAATACCTAGATCCGTTTACAGGAGAAGAAATTAAAAAAAGAAAGAAAAAATAGTAACCCTTTAGGGTTGCTGCAATAATAGTGCAGTTGGCTGACTTATCAGTGCCCTTTTAGGGCTGGCCAGTATGAAAGGCTTATAGCCGCAGAACAAACCACCCGTTCACACGGGTGGTTTTGATT
>NZ_KV840195.1:0-82920 GCF_001839145.1 Staphylococcus sp. HMSC62D11
TTATATTATACGGAAAACTTTCGTTATTTGCAATTTTTAACGCGAAAAACTTTCGTATAATGCTTGGCTATTTTTGTAAGACTATGATATCATTGCTTACGTAAAACGAAAGTAGGTGAAAATGATGTTAATTAATACTAAACTTCTCAAATCTAAAATGGCATTAAAGGACTTTAATATTAAAACGTTATCGCTGAGATTGGTGTTAATAGAGATACATTATCTAATGTAATACATGGTAAAAATAGACCATCATATTCAGTTATTAACGGTATTTATTTCGCCCTAGAATTGACACCACAAGAGGGGAGAGATATTTTTTTAGCCAAGACTTACGTAAAAAGAAAGTTTAGTTTTATATTCAAAATTCGAGGTGAATAAGGATGAAGTTTCTAATTAAAATAACGCTCTTTTTTAAATCACAATATTAATATTTTTGGAGTGAAAATTGATGTAAGTGAAAGATAAGATAAAAACTTTAATTGAACTTATTGATGGATTACCTAAATACGAGTGGGACAGAATTGTAGATGATATAAACAGAGAATACAGCCACAAAACTGTCAAAGTGAAGCTTGAGAGTAGTAGCTGTGAAAGGATAAAAAAATTACTTTGTTTATACTTGGATGAAACTAGGATGTATACGGTAATGAGTATCATCAACTTCAATATTGATGTAATCATAATCGAAAAGAGAACGGGGTTATTTTTTATTTATAAAATCGAACTTATGTTCCGTTATAGCAACCGGGGTGTTAATATGATTCCGGATAAATATAGAGATGAAAAAGATTATCGTAAAATACCTAGACAGTATTTAGAACCTAATATTCCAAAAGGGAGAGGGTCGGTTAAGTGGCAACCATTTGCTACGATACCTGAACAATATGAACGTATCGCTTAACATATGCAAGACTAGAATAAGATAGATAAACCATATTTAAGTGAAGATCAATTAAACGAATTAAACTATCGACTCGTTTATAAAATGTTTCACAATCCAGAATGTAGTGTGAGATATTTTGACAATGGATATATCAAAGAGTTACACGGTGTCATACACACTGTTAAAGATAGAGAATTATTTATGTTGATGAAGTAGATTAGAAGAATTAAAACGTTGGATTTAATTTTATTAGTTGGTTATATTTTTTATATAGACCAGCTAGTGAAGAAAGAGAAAAGTTACAAAAATCATATGGGTCTGGAATTAGAATCAGAAACTTTTTTGACCATAACTATCAAGAAGACGGGAAAACGCATATTATGTTGTATTTAGGAGCTATAGCTGTATTTATAGTAGTAATTGTAATAGCTTTTGCAATTATAAAAAATTGGGGACATTTTTTCTCGGCTTATATTCAAATATGCCTTTCGGTTGTCTTCATATTATTATCAAATGTAGGTATGGTTAATAATTTTATAGCAACTTTAATATTAGAATCCTTATTTATTGCATTTATAGTCTGGGCTTGTTTGGTAAAAGATATTAGATGATATTGGAAATTTTGAGTAGTTAAATAAAACATACATGCTACAGAAGAACATAATAATATTAAAACCAACCATCATATGTTTTGCAACTTTTTATACAATCATCAATACTTGTGCCATCATCGACGATTTTTGAATGATAACGCTCCATAGTTTTAACCATCACATCGGCAGTTTTACCTTCAAAACCAAAAATCAATTGACCTTTTAAATGGAATATTGCTTCAATCAAATCATGAAAGTCATCTGTATTATTTTCTAATGCTTCTTTTTCACGATTTATCATTGATTCTATCTCTGCTTTCATTTCGTACTTTAAAAAATCAAGTTGTTTATATTCAAAATCTTTACGGGCAGCTTCTTTCATTTCTTTTGCGACTTCTTCAAATATATTCAATACAATCACTCCTCAAATAAATGATACATCTCGCTTAATTCTCTATCTCGATTTTCCATAATTCTACCAGCTTCAACGATTTTATCAGCAAGTTGTTCTAATTGCTTTTTATGGCTATGTAAATCTTTCATGGTTTTATGGAATAGATTTTTATCATAAAAATCATATTTTCCTGTTTTGGTAAGTTCTTCCATATAATTTTCTATGTCATATGTATGGATATACTTATAATTCCCTGATAAAATCTTGTCTACGTATTTGTCTTCAATTTGTCGGGCACGTCTTTTAGAGTTGTCCTCATAATTTTCAAGTTCCCGGATTGCCTTGTCCATCTTTTTAAGGTCATGATGTAATTTTTCAGCAATTTGTTTTGCTTTATTAGAATCAACTTTTATTTTAACGTTATCGCCGCTAAAACTAAAATACTCTAGCCCATGTGCATGAATAGGATTATTTTCATCCAAAATTGTTTTACGCTTAACATCTGCAACAAAAATATTCATCCCAATTTGTGTTTGAAATAAAGAAGCCATACCAATCATATCTGAAGTATGTGTATAATCTATAATTTTTCTTTCAAATTTTTGTGCATCGAAGTTTTCTTTTATATGGTCAGGTAGAATATTAAAGCCGTTAGGTGCAGAAAAAGTTTTCGTCTGATCAAAATTATGCATTACAGCCATCACTTGAGCAATCGTACCGCCTAGACTATGTCCTGCACCATAAACATGTTTATAGTTTCCTTTTTTAAGTACTGCTGCTGTCCAAGCATTTGCTTCGTCAAATTGGGAATTTTTAACAGTATTATAGGGAAATTCATGACGAATGGTTTTTTTGGATAAATCTTGATATTCATCATAAAATTTGACATCTTTGGGGTTAGTTTTAATTTGATCATCGAAGATTCCAGATAATCCAAGTTTAACATCCGTCCCTATATCGGCAGGTTCTTTAGGTTCAGTACCTGCATAAACCATGTAAACCGTATCATTATCTACTTTGCCTTTACTATCTATAGGCGATACAGCCATCGCTTGAAATCCGTTCGCTTTATCGATGCGCGAAGCTTGAATTTTAAAATTTTGAGTAGTTCCATCAGAATTTTTAATCTTATTTTTATTTTTACTGAATTTTTTTGTATCATAAGAGTTGCCAGCAAGTCTATAATATGTGTTATCTTTATTATGTAAAGCAGTCATAAATTCACCTCAAAGGGATTGATTTTTTGAATAAAAAAATATTTTTAGCAGTTATTATATTAATTAGTATAGTATTAATCATAGGAGGCGTCTATTTAAAAATGAAATATGATGAAAAAAAAGAAAAAGAACAACAATATTATAACGAACAAAAAGAAAGAATAATTTTGTATATGAAATATAATGTCAAAAATTTCAAAAATATCGAATTTATAGAAATGAAAAAGAATCCAATGGATGGCTATGACATTGATGGTTATATCAATAATGATAAAGATTTATCATTTAGTGTGGGTATAAGATCTTTAGATGATTTTCAATTTGATGGAGATATAGCATGTTCTGACAAATTAGATAAATTATTTATAAAAAATCCGAAACCTGTATCTGAAATAAAGAAAGAACAAAACAAAAAAGAGGATAAGTAAATCAAAGTTGTAACTAAGTGACATTTTAAGTGATGTTTTTACGCTGAGATATGTTCTTTGTTGCAGTGAGAAAGGATATTTGTATATTATTGACTTATATATCAGGTAATTCATTTTTATCTTCTATGCTAACAGCAACAACCACTATTATAATATTTTTTATTGTTAATAAATGGGGAAGAAAATCATAGAAAAGAGAAAGTAAAACCGTGCTCATTTGAGCGTAGTTTTTTATACAAAACAAGGAACGTTCCCTACAGCTTATAATGACTGGTGTTATAGTATTTTAAAATACACTCCGTTTCCGTAATATCATTAACCCCATTAAATCAACGTTTAATTCACGTGATTTAATGGAGTTTTGTTTGTGACTTTTAAAAATTCACTACCTAACTTTATTTGTTCTTTTTATCAGATTTTTTTCCATCCAATTGTTTATCTACATCTTTATCTCGATGCTTATCTTTAATCTCTTTTTTATCATTGCGTTTATCTGCACTTTCTTTCTCTGTCTTTTCGGCATGACCACAAGCGCCTAGTACGAGTGTACTTGCAAGTAAAATTCCAAAGAACTTTTTCATATGTGTTCCTCCTAAAATTTGATTGACAGCAGTATTTCAACAATATTCTGAAAAAAGTTGCACTTCAACCTATAAGTTAACAATATTAAGAGTTGAAATCATCTTAAGAGATGGTGTTATAAAAATGCAACTATAAGTTATTGTTGTTTGGATGATTTACTGTCAATTTTATCTTTAATAAATTTAATAATATAACCTGTGATAATCGCTTTTATTACGCGTTTTAGAAAGTTTTTCATGTATTTACTCCTCTAATTTGAATTAGTCTATACATATTTATACCCATTTAGCATAAAAATAAAGCTTACATGTTTGAGTTGAGCAGTAAACTTTAAAACTATTTCCTTTTATTTTTAATAAAAGAATGTGTGGTTTTTAATTATTGTTATATGAATTAAAAAATAATAAAAAGACGGGTATTTAGTCTACATCGACTTTAATACTCGCCTTATAAAGCTTACATGATTTATTGTTTATAGCGCACCGCCTAAAGCACTTAAATAGATAGCTATTGCATACAGTACACCGAAAAATGTATTGGCTTTGCCAGTAGCTACCATAGCTGGCATCATAGTTTCAGGTGTATCGTTTTTATTAAAACGACGTACAGCTTTGACTGGCATAGGGAAAGATAAAATGGGTAATAGATAAAGTAATGAGCCTTGTGGTTTAAATAGAGCAGTATAAATCACAATAAGATATGCAATGACATATAAAATGGCCATGAGTGTGATGGATGCTTTTTTACCTAGTAAAATTGGCAAAGTTTTACGTCCACTTTCTTTATCTTTTACTCGATCACGTATATTGTTTGCCATATTAATAAGTCCTATTGTTATAACTATAGGTATACTCACCCAAACAGCATAGCCTTGTATATTACCTGTTTGGATAAAAAATGATAATAAAATGATAATCATACCCATAAATATACCTGAAAACAATTCTCCTAACGGTGTCCAAGAAATCGGTATTGGACCTCCAGTATATAAATAGCCTACTGCCATACAAACTAAGCCGACAGGAATAATCCAGAAGGAACTTTGTATAGCTAAGAATATACCGAGTAATGCCGCAATAATATAAAATGCAACCGCAAGTTGCATGACGGATTTCGGACTCATACCATTGCGAACAATAGCGCCTCCAATACCTACAGAATTGTGGTCATCTAAACCTTTTTTGAAATCATAGTATTCGTTAAACATGTTTGTAGCTGCTTGTATTAATAAACAAGCTAGTAACATAGCTAAAAATAAACTAAATTTAAATTGGTCTTTGCTACCTAATAGAAAAAGTTTCGAAGCAGCACTCCCAACTAATACAGGAACTACTGCCGCTGTTAGAGTATGAGGTCGCATAAGCTGCCAATATTTATTGACAGTTGAGTATTGAGAATATTTATTTGACATAATAGATGATACCTCTTAAAAAGATTTATTTTATTATAGATATTTTAAAGGAATCGTACATAAAGGTCAATTAACGAAGAAAATGATATGTTTATTTAAGCAATTAGCCATACAGGTAACTTTAAAAATGATACAATAATGTAATGAATAAATATAGATATGAAAGAAGTGAAATGAATGGCTGCGAATCTTTTAGAAGACGAAATTAATCATGTGTTATATTCGAGTAATAAAGATTGGGTGTCAGTAGAGACAAAGTTACATCGTGAGCTTAATCCAAGTGAATTACTTCAACTAACTGAAGCACAAGCGGGAGATCGTTTTTACTTACGTTTAAATGATAATAAGTCTTCGTTTTTCGGCTATCATGCAATTCAAAAATTTCAAAATAACTTTGATAATAAACAGAATATATTTCGAGAATGGGAAAAATTCAAACATGATATTGAGTTGATTTATCCAGAAACGGATAAACATCATTTAAGGATTTGCGGTGGATTTCAATTTTCCAGTCATAAGTCAGATGATGAATGGCGCGAGTTTAGTATTAATCATTTTATAGTCCCTGAAGTGTTAATTTCAAGGGATGAAGAAGGTACTGTACTAACTTATACGACAAAACGGCTATCTTTCGATATGTCCCGTTTCGAAGAGATCATTGATTATTTTGAACATGCAGATATCACTTTAGACGATGATGAAATTTTAAATGTTACTAAAATGGAAGATATTTATAAAGATGAATGGCGGGACTTGGTTCAAGAGACCATTGACTACATAGATGTGCACAAAAAAATTGTTTTAGCACGACGGAGACTAGTGAAATTTGCTAATAACATTAATATTGCACATGTGCTTGAGCGTGCAATGGCTAATGAAAGAAATAGTTATATTTTTCTTATCGAGTCTAATGAATCCATTTTCATTTCACAAACGCCGGAACAATTATTTAAAGTTGAGAATCATGTTTTATCAACTAAAGCAGTTGCCGGAACGATTAAACGTACACATGAAGAAGCAGAAGATAAAGCAAATGTTGAAGCATTTTTAAATGATCGTAAAAATTTAGATGAACATCGTTTTGTTGTTAATAGCATTTTAAATGATATTGAACCATATGTAACGCAGGTGGATTATAACAAAACACCTAATATTTTAAAAAATGACCACTTATATCATTTATATACTCAAATTACAGGCAAATTAAATGATAAACCTTACAGTGATTTAATTGACTTTATGCATCCTACTCCAGCACTAGGAGGATATCCTAAGGAAGAAGCTTTACACTATATAGAACAAAAAGAGTTTGGTACGCGAGGACTTTATGGTTCACCGGTTGGCTTTATTGATGTATATAATGATTGCGAATTTATAGTTGCCATTCGATCAATGCTTGTGAAACAAAATCAAGCTACTTTATTTGCTGGTTGTGGCATTGTTAAAGAATCTAATCCTGATAGTGAAGTGGCTGAAACGGCAGTTAAATTCTTACCGATGATGAATGCATTAGGAGTTGTGAATAAGAATGAATCATAGAGAAGCATTAACATTACAAGTGTTTACGTTTGCGTCTGAACTATTTGCTTATGGTGTGAGAGAAGTAGTGATTAGTCCGGGATCAAGGTCAACGCCGTTAGCAATTGCTTTTGAAGCTCATCCAGATATCAAAACTTGGATACATCCTGATGAACGTAGTGCTGCCTTTTTTGCTTTAGGTTTAATAAAAGGTAGTGAAAGACCAGTAGCTATACTATGTACTTCTGGAACAGCAGCAGCAAATTACACACCAGCAATTGCAGAGAGTCAAATTAGTCGTTTACCATTGATTGTGTTAACGAGTGATCGACCACATGAATTAAGGAGTGTGGGTGCACCGCAGGCTATTAATCAAGCACAAATGTTTAACAATTATGTTAAATATCAATTTGACATGCCAGTTGCAGATGATACAGCATTTACACTTGATACAGTACATTATCAAATGCAAATAGCAAGTAATTATTTATATGGACCACATAGAGGGCCAATACATTTTAACTTGCCATTTCGAGAGCCGTTGACACCTAATTTAGAATGTACAGAATATTTAACTTCTGAAGATAAAGCTTTACCACATTATACTAAGACGATGGATATTCAATCATTACAACCTATGTTACAACAATTAAAAGGACTTATTATTGTTGGTGATATGCAGCATCAAAAAGTAAATGCAATATTAACATATGCAGAACGTTATGATATTCCAGTTCTGGCCGATCCAATTAGTCAGCTACGTCAATACCATCATCCCAATGTAATAACGACGTATGATTTGTTATTTAGGTCAGGGTTTGAACCTGATGTAGATTTTGTTATTCGAGTAGGAAAACCAGTTATATCTAAAAAGTTAAATCAATGGTTACAAAGCACGAAGGCTCAGCAAATTTTAGTTCAAAATAATGATCAAATTGACGTCTATCCAAAAGTACCTAATCAAGCTATTGAAATGTCTGCAAATGACTTTTTTGCGATGTGTCAACAAGCAGAATGGGTTGATCGAAGTACTTGGTTAAAACAATGGCAACAGCTTGAACAGCAAGCCCGTGAACATATTGTTGACCATGTTATGCAAGCAACGGATGATACGGCATATGTATATGAATTACTAAATAAATTGACTCATAAAGATAAACTTTTTGTGAGTAACAGTATGCCGATTAGAGATGTGGATAATTTACTTTTCAATTGCGAAGCGGAAGTATATGCAAATCGAGGTGCTAACGGTATTGATGGTGTTATTTCTACTGCACTAGGTATGGCAGTTCACCAACATGTAACATTATTGATTGGAGATTTAGCATTTTATCATGATATGAATGGTTTATTGATGGCAAAATTGAATGATATTCATCTTAATATTGTCATAATTAATAATAATGGTGGCGGCATCTTTTCATTTTTACCACAAAAGGAAAGTGCAGCTCACTATTTTGAACGATTATTTGGTACGCCAACGGGATTAGATTTTTCATATACTGCACAACTTTATGACTTTCAGTTTGAACGCTTTAATTCAGTGCGAGATTTCCAATCACAATCATTAAATCAGCACTCGCGCACAATCTATGAAATTCAAACTGAACGTGAAGATAATAGACAGCAGCATCAGAAGCTGTATCAAAGGTTGAGTGAATTAAAAGATGTTACATTATAATTTTTATCAAGCAAAGCAATCTTCAGAGCAATTAATCGTATTACTTCATGGCTTTATTAGCGATAGTCGCACGTTTGATCCATACATTGAAATGTTTACTTCAGAAGTGAATGTTGTGACGATTGATTTACCAGGACATGGGAACGATACAAGTAATAGTAAACTGACATGGGATTTTTCTTTCATTACACAAGCCATAGACGAGGTTTTAGCGCATTTTAGTGATAAGAAGGTATATTTGCTTGGCTATTCCATGGGTGGGCGTGTCGCGCTTTATTATGCGTTATATGGACAATGTAGATTATCGGGATTGATACTTGAAAGTACATCACCAGGCATACATCAAGCCGATGAACGTTTAGAACGCCAACAAATAGATGCTGCACGTGCTAAAGTGTTAGATATTGCGGGTCTAGAGGTGTTTGTAAATGACTGGGAGAAATTACCATTATTTTATACTCAGCGTGACTTAGACAGATCAGTGCGACAAAATATACGTCATTTAAGATTGGATCAAAATCCAACGCGACTCGCTCAGGCTTTAAGAGATTATGGCACTGGAAAGATGCCTAATTTATGGGAAGCGATTAGCAGTTTACATATGCCTACGTTGATTATGGCAGGGGAGCTAGATGTTAAATTTGTTAATATTGCTAGACAAATGACTGATTTAATGGGTACTAGTCAACAAGCTGTCGTGCCTAATGTTGGGCATACAATTCATGTGGAAGATAAAACAGAATTTGGTACAATAGTACTAGCTTTTTTAAAGGAGGAGCAAAATGACTAGACAGTGGGAAACACTTAGAGAATATGATGAAATTAAATATGAATTTTTCGAAGGAATTGCTAAGGTAACAATTAATAGACCAGAAGTGCGTAATGCTTTTACGCCTAAAACAGTTGCTGAAATGATTGATGCATTTAGTCGCGCGCGTGATGATCAAAATATTTCAGTTATCATCTTAACTGGTGAAGGTGATAAAGCCTTTTGTTCAGGTGGTGACCAAAAGAAACGTGGACATGGTGGTTATGTAGGTGAAGACCAAATCCCTCGTTTAAATGTGTTAGATTTGCAACGTTTAATTCGTGTCATTCCTAAACCAGTCATTGCAATGGTTAGAGGTTATGCTATTGGTGGAGGTAACGTGTTAAATGTGGTTTGTGATTTAACAATCGCAGCTGATAATGCCATCTTTGGACAAACAGGACCTAAAGTAGGTTCATTTGATGCTGGTTATGGCTCAGGTTACTTAGCAAGAATCGTTGGACATAAAAAAGCACGTGAAATTTGGTACTTATGTCGTCAATATAATGCTCAAGAAGCATTAGACATGGGCTTAGTTAACACAGTTGTGCCTTTAGACCAAGTTGAGGATGAAACGGTTCAATGGTGTAAAGAAATTATGAAACACTCACCAACAGCTTTGCGTTTCTTAAAAGCTGCAATGAATGCAGATACTGATGGCTTAGCTGGTTTACAACAAATGGCTGGGGATGCTACATTACTTTATTACACAACTGATGAAGCGAAAGAAGGTCGTGACGCGTTTAAAGAAAAACGTGACCCAGATTTCGATCAATTTCCTAAATTCCCATAAGAAATTTAATGTATATATAAATTAATGACGATTAAAGGACACTTAAAGTGTATTGTTTAGACTAATTAGTATGGTACGTCTAACATTGCTTATTAAGTGTCCTTTTAACTTTTATATACTCAATTATAATTATTTGTTAAAAATTGTTTTAATCGACGCATGCCTTCTTGTAACACAGGCATATCGTATGCATAAGAAATACGTATATGGCCTTTGCCTATATCTGTAAAAGATGAACCCGGCACGATTGCGACGTGTGCTTCCTCTAACAAGCGTACACAAAAATTAAAATCATCATCAGTGAATGCTTTAATACTTGGGAAAATGTAAAATGCGCCTTCAGGTTGCGCATTCAACTCAAATCCCATCTCAGTCAATGATTTAAGTAAATAATCACGACGTGTGATATAAGCTTCATTCATATATTGAGGGGCTTTTAACCCTTCGTTTAACGCAGCTATACAAGCATATTGTGCCGGAACATTAGCGCAAATACAATTATAGGCGTGCATAAACGTCAATTTTTCAATTAAGTAAGCAGGGCCAAGCAAAAAACCAATTCTAATACCAGTAGCAGAATGGGATTTGCTAAGACCTCCGATTAATAATAATTGATTTCTAATTGCTTCAAATTCAGCAAAAGACGTGTGATATCCTTTAAATGTATTTTCAGCATAGATTTCATCACTTATGATGAAAATAGGATATTTTTTCAACGTATTAACAAGTGCGTACACTTCATCTCGACTTAAAATAACGCCAGTAGGGTTAGTCGGATAATTTAATAAAATGACCTTTGTTTTATCCGTAATATGTGCTTCTATTTGTTCGGGTGTAACCTTAAACTGACTTTTAGTTGTGTCGATATAAACTGGAACACCTCCTAATGTTTCAACTAAAGGAATGTATCCAGCATAGATAGGACCAGGAATTAATACTTCATCTCCAGGTTCGATGATGCTGCGCAAGGATGTATCAAGCGCTTCACTTGCACCATTTGTAATAATAATTTCTTCTTCTGGATTATAAATAAAATGATATTTATCGTTGAAATACTGACTAATTGCCTTACGTGCTTCTAATAACCCTTTGTTATGTGAATAGCTAGTATGGTCTAATTCAATTGCCTTAATATAAGCTTGTTTCACACTATCCGGCATTGGGAAGTCAGGTTGACCTATAGTCAAATTCACGCAATCATCAATATCTTTCATACGATTTGAAAATTGTCGTATGCTGGGCGCTCGCAAATAGGTAGAATTTGAATTTAATGATAACTTCATATTTACACCTCTAAAAAAACCAAATTATAGTTGCTATGCGAATGATAGTTTAAATTATTTCTATCATACCATAGATAAAGACTATAATTTGGCAATTTACTTAATATTTTAAATTTTCACAATTAATCTTTAAAAGCTGAAGGTTTTTTTAAATGAATTAATGGATTCACAAATTTGCATATGGGTTTGCTGGATAACACTAAGACGATGATTGCAGACAAGCCAAATAAATAAAGATACGTATATATGTTAACAGGTTCTTGGAATGGGAATAGTTTATAACCACGTACAACCCCAATAACTAAGCCATGTAATAGATACACTTGCATCGTGCGTCTACCGATATATGTGAGTTTGACATTATGTTTTGGTACTAAAATTAAAAATGACAACATCGTAGTTAAGATAATCACATACAATAACAATCGTTTAAGTGGACTGTAAACGTCATTTGGATGCTCACCTACAGATGTATATGCGCTGCTGCCTAATAACCAATCGGCGTTAATAGGATGAAGTACATAGCCTACAAAGAACAAACATAAAATAATTATAGATATCGGTATTAACTTTTTATTTCTTAATAATTTAGTATTTTTCTTAGTCATTAAGTATCCTAAATAAAAAATTGGAAAGAATACAATCGTTCTTGAAATACTTAAATATTCACCAATATTATTAGAATAACCAGCTAATAAAGATACAACTAATGAAATAGTTAGCACATATACTGGTTTGTAATTTTTAACGATGACTAGAATGACATGAAAGAAAAATAGTGTTAATAGAAACCATAGCGCAAAAACAGGATTAAATGGATCTAAATGAATGGCATCTTCTTTACCAGTTAAATAATAATAAATTGAGAAAAAAGCAAAGAATAAAGCGTAAGGAACAATTAGTTTTTTGGCTACTTTTTCTAAATAGTTGGGTTGCTCAATATTTTTGGCAAAATACCCAGAAATAAAAAGAAAAGTTGGCATATGGAAACTATAGATTAATAAATACAATGCGGACAAATATTTATCTTCAGACGTATAAGACACTAATAAATGTCCCAACACGACAAGAAAGATTAATATGGCACGTGCATTATCAAAAAAGTAGTCTCTCTCTTTTAATGTGGACATTTATGTTATAACTCCTTTTATATGTTAACTGTATCTAATTTATTATATTTAATGACAGAAATGCAACGAATTTAATCATTTTGTCGAATAGTATTGTATATTTTTCCAATAAATCTTATAATATTATCAATTAAATAATAGTGGAGTAGAACAACAATGTACAAACAACTAGAAAATCTTATTACACTTACCAACAACGACTTGAACTTAGTGAACAGACGATTTGGCCAAAGAACAGATATTACGGCCGACCAATTAGAATTATTACGTATTTTATACAATTATGACCGTTTATCGCAGTATGATTTAACGATGAAGATAAGTAGAGAACAGTCTATTGTATCGCGATGGATAAAAAAATTAGTGTCAAAAGGGTATATTATGAGTCAACAGTCACATGAAGACTTACGTTGTAAAGAATTAACCTTAACAAATGAAGCACGTGATTTAATTAAACAAATCAATACGGCACGATGCGAATTAATTGAAGCGCGTTGCCAATGCTTAACAGAGGAAGAGGTTGAAAGCTTAACACAATTACTAAATAAATTAAACAGTAGACATATTTATTTATAATTCTAATAATCATGTTATATGCAGAACGAGTTGATAAGACTGTGAGGTCTTATCAACTCGTTTTTGTGATTTTTACATTGAAGAAACAAACAGTGATACTTTTATGTGTATATGAAGTATCACTGTTTGCTTTAAATATTATTTATAAGTTGGAACATCGAAATATTTACCAGATTCGTGAATTGTATCGTAGAAATTTTTCATATTTTGTGCATTGACGCTTGCCCAAGTGACACCCGTAGCATATTGGTGTTTACCTGGATTTTCAGGATTCCATCTCATTTTATAAAGTGTGTTTTGTCCAGCTTTAACATAAGATTGTCCAATAAATTGAGCGCCACCAACAATTGCTTTTTCTACAGAGTCCCATCCAGCTTTTTTAGCATAAGTTATACCATCAAAAACAGGATTGCTGTCGTATGCTCCAATACCAAAGACGTTATGGTATTTAATTGCGGTTGTTGTGCTTAACTTACCATTGACAATATTAGCACCTTTAGCTAGTTGTGATTGACCACGTCCTGTTTCAAGTAAAGCATGTGAAATTAAATAAATTTCATTTAAGCCATATTGTTTAGCAGCTTGGCTGAATGCTTGACCTTGATTCTCTAATACACCGCAACCTTTTAATAAATTATTCAAACTAGCAACCGATAAGTACTGTGGTTGATCTAATTGTAAAAATTGATATTTTTGAACCGGATCATTAACAAATTTTGATGTGTCCATCGCACTTTTAACTTCTGCGAGTGTAGCATTACGCCATTTTGATGGACCAACATAAGATTGTGGCGGGTAAGGTAATGACATTTGTAATTGTGCTGCGGCATCTAAAGTCATACCTGTTGCTGAATATTTAATCAATTCTTGTGACAAGTCATTTTCATTTATCCAAGCAAATTGACCGTCGCTTAATTGACCATAATACCATTTCACACCATTCACCACTTGGTATTTTGCGACAACGAATGTTTGTTCATAATAAGGGCTTAATAAATGCTTTGTTTGCAAGCTTAAATCGTCATAGAAATAGCTATCCTTATTATTAATAACAAACGTATAATTATATGCTGTGTTTGAAGATAATGATGTTAAATCTCTTTCTGCAATCCAACCTAGCTTGTTATTAACACTACCATATAAATACTTAACGCCATCGATTGTGACTGATTTTGTCGCTTTAAATGTACGTTGTGCTAATGAATTTGCTTGTTCCAATTGTTGTTGCGTTGTACCCCAAGGGATTGAATATAAACCTTGGTTTTTACTGTTAACGCGATATTGATTTGTAACTCTATTTTCAGTTCCATAATTTTTAATATTAACATCTTTAATGTTATACCAACCGATAGGGGTATTTTGATTTTGATTTGTTAATAGTACATAAGTATTATTGCCAACTGTACGCTGTTTAGTGATAGTGAATGTTCGATTGCCATATTTAGCAGCATTTTTACCAGCTTTATCATAAACGCTTGTGCGAATGCCTGAATTATTTACTTTAACTTGGCCAATCTTATTCACAGTTTGTACAGCTGAAGCAGCTTTTTGTGTTGTTGAAGCCGTTGTTACTTTTGTTGTTGGTGTTGTTTTAACAGCTAATGTACGCACAGCTGTTTTAGCAGGTGTAGCAACATCGCTTTGTTTAATCCAGCCCCATTGATGATTGATTGAACCATGTAGGTATGTTTCTTTACCAACTGTTAATTGGTCATTTGAATTAAACTGACCGCCATTTTTAGGCGTTTTAGCAACAACTTGGTTGTCTTTGCTCCAAGGAACGTAATAAATATTGGCGTTACCTTTAACATTGTATTGTTTCTTAACTTTTGTTGGTGTGCTTTGAGCAATAGTCACTTGATCTGCTGGTACCCAGCCACGTGTAACATTACCGTTAAAATCTGCTAATAAATAATAAGTTTTATTATTTAATGTCGCTTTTTTATTGATTGAGAAAGTTCTTCCACTTAATAATGGATTTTCTTTAACTGTTTTATCATATACTGTTGTATAAGCGCCTTTAGTATCAGTTGATACTTGACCTAGCGTATTGGTTAAATTTGAAACATTTAATTTTTTAGAATTATCTGTTGATGGCTTTGTCGATGATGAATCATTGTTTATAGCAGATAAATATGCTTTACTAATCCAACCAGATTTACCATTCACTGTACCGTATAAATAAGTAGCTGTACTAATCATTTGTGATTTTGTTGCTTTAAATGTTTGGTTGCTTGAACCTGAAACTGTTCCAGCTACTTGACTTGGCGTACCCCAAGGAACAGTGTAAAATTTTGTGCCTGGTTTAACACTGTATGATTGATTAACTTTAACAGGGGATTTTGCCGTGTTATAAACCACGTCACCTTGTTTTACCCAACCAAATGTTTTACCAGTATTGTAATCATTAACTAAGTAAAATTTATCATTACCTAGAGTAGCTTGTTTAGTAACTGATAACGTTTTTTGTACTTGGTTTGTTTTCTTGCCTGTTTTATCATAAACAGTGACAAATAAACCACTATTTGATGGTTTAATTTGCGCCACACCAGAGTTCGTACTTACTTTAAGTTTTCCTGGATTTGTAGGTGTTGAAGGTTTTGATGGATCTGTTGAGCTTGATGTGCCCCAAGGTGCAACTTGCCCTGTTTTAATAAGATATTTTTCATTAATCAAGTCATATAGTTCCGCATAACTATAACCATGAGACTGTAAGTATGCATGTGGGTCAGTATGGTCTGTGCCACCTAGCCAATGACTTACAGCATAATGTGTCCATACCGTACCATTACCATCATTTTCAGCACTATCAGGTTTTAAACCATAATATTGAAGTTGTGTTGCTGCATAATCAGCATAGTTGTTCATCGAACGCGCAAATGAAGCATAGTCATGCGTATGCACAATTTCGACATTAATAAATCGATTGTTAGCATTTGGGCCTGCTCCCCAAGAAAGGTAATCTGTAGGTGCTGTTTCAACAATTCGATTACCGTCTACAAACGCATGTACAAATGCAGAGTTGTAGTTACGTTTCATGAAAGCAATTTCACCATCGATAGTAGAATTATCGTTTGCTGTATCATGCACCACAATGCCTTCAGGTTTTCCAACACCATTTCTATAGCCATATTTAGGGAAATAAGATGTATAATCTTCTTCAATTTTAGGTGCTTGTATATTATTTTTACGTATGTAATCATTAATTGAAGAATTAACTTGTGGCTTATATTTAGGTAATGATGATGTTGCTTTATATGTACTTACAGCTTTTCTAAATCCAGTAAAGCCAGATGTTGATTTAGCTGTTTGAGCTTTAGTTGCACTTGAGCCCATACCGCCAACGCGTCCTTGATAAGTAGTAACGCTATTAGACTGTTTTTGTGCAGTATTTTGAGTAGATACTGCTTTTTGATTTGTTGTCTCAACATTGTTTTGTGATTTTAGTGATGTATTTGCTGCTTGTGTAGCTTGTTGCTTTGTCGTTGTAGACACATTTGCATTAGCTTGCTGTTTTGTTTTGTTACTTTGTGCAGCATTTTGGTTATATGTTTGAGCATCTTGACGTGCTGTAGTTGTGGCAGCTTGTTGTTTTGCTTGTTCAGTTTGTTGTTGAGACGCTGTTTTAGTTTGTTGTTGATTTTTTGCATTTTGTTGCTGAGACGTCTGTGCATGAGTTTGGTCAGTTAACGTATCTAATTTAGCATCATATGTTTGACCTGACGTTGTATCTGATGATTTAACTAATGAAGGATTATGATAGGCTTGAACGCCTGATACATTTTGAGCTGCGTTAGATACAGCTTTTTTTGCCTTGTTTGCTTTAACGACATCATTTTGTTGATCAATCACATTTTTGTTTGTAGATTGATCTGTTGTTGACTCAGCTGCGTGAGCATGTTGTGCAGTTAATGTTGCTCCAAAAAGCGATAATGCAAGCATTGACGGCAATTTAAGATTGAATTTTTTCGTCATATTTCGTACTCCTTAATAATTGTTAAATACAATTTCATTATAAGGCTTCTCCTTATAAAAAAGATTAATTTAACGATTTTGTAAACTAAGTTTAATTTTACTTTTTAAAAAGAAATGATTAAATGACTTACAATGCGTTGTAGCAATGTTTCAAAGTTAATACTATTTATGTGAGAAAAAGCAGATATGTCATAATTTAGATGTTCCTGTAATCGAAACGTAATATTAATAAAGATATTTTTCCATTTTGATATGCTCAATTTGTTCTTCCATAAAGGGTTGACCTACTGTGGAATAGCCTAATAACTTATAAAAAGGTTTGGCATGTATTTGCGCATGTAATGTCACATAGCTATATCCTTGTTCATGGATAAATTGTTCGATAGCTAGCATCAATTTCTTACCTACACCCGTTCTGCGATATGATTTAATGACCGCAATGCGTTCAACTTTAACGGAAGTATTGTCGTTTCTAAACCGTCCACAGGCAATGGGTTTACCTTGATGATCATAACCAATGACATGTGTGCAATCGTCTTCAAACGCATCTAGTTCATGCGCTAAAGGAACACCTTGTTCTTCTACAAATACGGTTTTACGTATGTTAAAGCAATCAGTCAGCATTGCTTTATTTGTTACAATTTTAAATATCATCTTATCTCTCCTTTATGCATAAAATATTACCCCTTTGCTTATATGACTAATCTAAATATCAAATTTGCTTGTCTATCGAATATCATTAAACTGCTTTTACCTTTTAATTATCCAACAAATGTGGATACGCCTATTTTTGGCGAAAAAACGATGTGATACTTACAATGCCATTTTGTATGTGTGCAACTGTTTCTGCCAGATAACATGTTTATATTGGTTGACTGGATTGAAAATGCATTTATTACAAGCTTTTTTCAATCCTAGTCAACCTTGTGGAGGTGGGACTACGAATTCATAATGAATACTGTCCCGCTATCTTCTTTATATAAATAAAGAAGATCCTAAGACATAATGATTATGTTTAGGATCTTAACTAAGTGAATGATATTCCGCAACTTAATTTTTCTAGGAATACTGTCTCAGATTCATATATGTGTGTATTAAATTGCTTCTTTTCTAATAATAGCTGTATATTGCCAAAAAATTCTCATTTGGGCAATATTCCAATTATTCATTCCCATTGTGAAACCAGAAGGTCTAAAGATGGTAACATCTGTTACTTCTAGTGCAGCTGCTACAAGATATTGTAATGGAATACTTAAGTTTTTCATTGTTTCAGTAATACCATTTTCGTCGTAGACCCAAGAAAAGGGTAAATCTGATTCGAAGACATCTACTTTATCAAATATTTCTGGTAATGCAAGTATATAGCAGGCACCATCGACAACCGGGTTCTCAGCGCTGTGACTATAATAGACGAGTAAAGCCTCATAGTTTTCGCGATGTTCGTGATTGACATAAAAGAATTCATTTCTAAACAAAGCCATATCTTTACTATGGATAATTTGTTGTTCTAACATATTAAACATTCCATTAATATTGGCAATTTTTTCGTAAGTTTTACGAGACATTTAATGAACTCCTCTCCATATTAATACGTTTGTGCTGAATTAGTTTGACTTTGATTATTCACATCATTGTTGTATTGAGTGTTACCAGTATTTTCATTTTGTTGATTGTTAGTTTGATTAGCTGAATTATCTTGGTTCGATGACTCCTTATCATCATTTGAAGCTGTGCTGTCTTTTTGATTTTTACGCAATAAGCTTTCTTCTAATTCGGTTAATGGAACGAGAGAACCATAGTGTTTGATTACGCGTTCGTCTAAGAAATCATCTTTATCTGTAATTTTAGATAGACCTAAGTCAGAACGCAAAATATTTGAATATTTTTGAATGCTTTTCACACTAGGATTGTAATAATAAATTCCATTTAGATAGTCATCGCTACCTTTAAGTTGCGAAGTTTTAAAATCAACATCATCAGAAAGGTATCGTGATGCTAAAGCCTCAATTTGTTTTGTAGTTAAATTATGTTTGGCATTTTTGCCAGCAATCTCTATGAGGTTGTCTAATTTATCGTAAGAATCCATTTCTTTGGCTTTTTTAAATAGTAATTTTATTAATTCCATTTGACGCTCACCACGTTTTAAGTCTGAATCATGATGACGTGTTCTGGCAACGGCTAGTGCTTGATCACCGTTTAATTTTTGATAACCTTTTTTAATTTTTATTTTACCTGAATCTTCTTTGTTCGGTTCACTTAAATTATAGGGTACATCATAATAGATTCCACCAAGTTCATCCACTGCTTGTACAAAGGCTTCCATATTTATGCGCACATAAAAATCTACTGGTACATTTAAAGTTGCTTCTACAGAATCCATTGCAGCTATAGGGCCACCATAAGCATGCGCGTGTGTGATTTTATCATAATAGCCTACTTTTGGTATGTAACTGATTGTATCACGTGGAATACTTAGCAATCTAATTTGTTCTTTCTTAGGGCTAAATGTTGATAGGATCATTGCATCAGTACGTGAATGTTCAGTTGACTGACCGTTTTTACGTCTACTGTCATTATCGTCTATACCTAAGAATAGAATTGAAACTGCATCTTTAGATGGGTCAACTTTTCCTTCACGTAAGTTAGATTGACGTTGTGCATCATTTTTACTATACGATGTTTGAAATGCACTTTCAGAACTTTTAAATAGTTGGTAAGCGAAAATTGCAGGCACAGCAATTAAAGCGAAAGTTAATAATATCATAAAGTATTTCAGGATTTTGTTCATATATTGTGCTCCTACGAATTAAAAATAGTGGATGACCACTTTAAATTGTCATTATAGCCCTCAATTTTATAACTTTATAGACTAAATTACAATACTTATCTTAACAAAGTTTTTACAAAGTTAAAACAATATTTCCGATGAAAACTAAATAGTCAACCGTATAACAAAACTGTTATATCAGACATCCTACGACCTTAGTAGGATGAATTTTTAGTAGAATGGCATAAGATAAACTTAGTGCAATCGCTGAATAAATAACTTATAATATAAAAAAGTTAACTAACGAATTGCAACTAAATGTATTACACGATGTGTAAACAAGAAATTTTGTGAGGACCAAAGCGCATGAATATAAATAAAAAGTTAATAGGCATTATTGTTATACCATTTGTATTGCTAGGAATTTTAGTATTTTCATTTCATCAAATGTGGAATGATGACACGGGCAATAAATCTCAAATAAAGATATCAACGAATAAAGAAGATAGTGCCGACTCGAATGAGGATTACATAGCAAAAAGAAATAAAAGTGTAAAAGATGTTGCCAATTTAAAGACAATAGAAGCTAAAGGCAAGCAATATCAAGAAATAAATAAATATCTTAAAAAGCAAAAATTTAATGGAACAATTGCGGTTTTTAAAGATGGTAAATTAGTTATGAACAAAGGCTATGGTTATCAAGATTTTGAACATAAGATCAAAAGTTCACCTAATACAATGTATTTGATAGGTTCAGCTCAAAAATTCACCACTGGTTTAATGCTTAAACAACTTGAACTTGAGCATAAAATTAATATTAATGCACCAGTGTCTAAATATTTACCTTGGTTTAAAACATCAAAAAAGATAACGTTAAAAGATTTAGAACTACATAAAAGTGGATTATATAAATTCCAAGCATCTCCGTCTTATGAAACTTTGGATGATGCTGTGCATGCTATACAAGAAAAAGGTATGGACCCTAATGGCTATCATAAACATTTATATAATGACGGCAATTATCTTGTGTTAGCTAAAGTTATAGAAGAGGTAACACACAAACCATACGCGCAAAATTATTATGAACGCTTAGGTAAACCATTAAAACTTAATAACTCAGCATTTTTCAATGAAAAGCCATTTCAACAACATATGGCGATAGGTTACTATTACAAAAATAATAATTTAATAAGTGCCAAGCCGAATACACTACAAGAATATTATGGTGCTGGTAATTTATTCATGACGACTAAAGATATGGGTGTTTTACTAGAAAAATTAATTAATAATAAAATTTTTGATCAATCAGTAACTAATCCGTTCATTCATGAATTTGGTACCAAACGCTATCCAACTAATTATCGCTATGGCTTTTATACGTTCCCTAAATATAATAGAGTCAGTGGTATGTTTAATGGTCAAAATTTTACTGGTTTTTCTAATGGCAAATATACAGTGGTTTTAGGGACAAACAAGATACTCTCCAATACTACTAATAACGAATATAAAATTACGCATATATTCCAAAATATCTTAAAACAAAACTATGATATTAATGTATATGGTAAAAAGTTCTATTAAAAATAACCAGGCTGGGACATCAATCTCAAAGTAATAGCACAAAGATGATTTGACATTAAAAATCGTCTTTGTGCTTCTTTTATATTCAATACTGCGCGTTTATATATGAATTTACACTAAAATGATTTTAAAAAAGTAAAATATTTCACATCATTTAATAAACGTCTCTAAATGAAATGAATAAGAGGACTTATGTATAAAAACAATAACCTGCCTCTATATAAGTTACCAATAGAAACTTCAATCTTAATGGCCTACAAATGATATCTCTGACCACATTAATGACATTATGAAAAGCATATAGGGCTTTGCCGTTGTCATTTTAAATCGTTACATGAATGTCTCAGACTGATTGTTATGCTTATTTACAATATGCTAATGAAGACAAGAAACTTTCTAAATACTGATTAGATTGTGATGATGTTACGACCGTACAATTCGGATTGTTAGACTTAATATCAACTACTGTAGCACCCTTTGTATATTTACCATTGAGCTCAATTTGTAGTCTTGCTGATACAGTAAGATATTGATTGGGATTTAAAAGATATAGAATTGTAAAGACATCATAGACATTTAAACCGTGTTCAATGTTTTCAGTGCGATAATGCTGAAATAAATGATAGAGCATTGTTCCAGTTTGATTTATTTGTTTTAGCTGTTTAACTACTGAATGGGGCAAGGGAGATTGTCTTGCTAAATCCAATCCGACCATCGTTAACGGGACACCAGAGTTTACTACAATATTGGCTGCTTCTGGGTCACAATACATATTAAATTCAACTAGGGGAGTTACATTTCCTCGACCTAGACTACCACCCATAAAAATAATTTCCTTAATATAGTGTGCGGTTTCTGGGTAGGTTGCTAATAATAAAGCGATATTTGTTAGTGGTCCTAAAGCAATAATGATCACGGGTTCTATACTTTCTATAAGTACATCTTTTATAGCTTCTACAGCTTTAGTAGAAGCTAAATCAGCAGTGGTTATTGGAGGGAAATCATACCCTGCCATACCTGATTCACCATGGACTTCTCGTGCGTCATATAAATCATTAATTAATGGATGAGCAGCACCACGATGTACGGGTACGTTACTATTAAAAAAGGATTTTAATTTAAGCGCATTACGTGTTGTATTCTCAATGTCGACATTACCATTCACGGTTGAAATCATTTTTACGTCTATGTAGGGATGATTTAAAGCAATACTAATTGCTGCTGCATCATCAATACCAGGGTCCGTATCAATAATAATAGGGAAAGTCATTATTATCTTCTCCTTATGTCATTTTTAGTCTTAGTTTACCTTAAAAAATAAATGCAAACAAAAAACCAGCTATCAAAGATTTTACTTTGATAGCTGGTTTTCACTTACATTCATAAGTTAGTAGCGCATTATAAGTGGTGTGAGTGTCCACCTTGCATTACCCAGTACGTACCGATAACAGTAACAAGGGTGATGATAATGGCAAAAATAACTTTGAATGATTGAACTTGTCCATCTTTACCTTCAGTTAAATGCATAAACATTAATAATTGAAGGGCAGCTTGGATAAATGCAAATCCAAAGATGATTGTAACTTTAGCATGGAAAGTCAATGTTGTGTATAGAGTTACAAACACTGCTAAAAGCGTTAATACGATAGAAGCAATAAATCCGATTGTATGTTTTACGATTGTATTCATCCGCTATACACCATCCCTATCATATATACGGCAGTGAAGATGAAGATCCAAACAACATCTAAGAAGTGCCAGTATAAACTTACAATGAATAACTTAGGAGCATTGTATTTATTCAATCCACGAGTTGCTACTTGGATTAATAAGCAAATGATCCAAACAATACCTAACGAAACGTGGGCACCATGAGTACCTAAGAGGATGAAGAAACTTGACCAGAACGAACCGATTGTTGGATTTACACCTTCGCTAGCATAGTGCGCGAATTCGTATATTTCAAATCCAACGAATACAAGGCCTAATGCAAGTGTAATAATCATCCATAACATCATTAAGTTTTGCTTTTCTTTACGCATATAGTAAATTGCAATACCACATGTGTAAGAACTTAATAACAAGGCAAATGTCATAATCAATACGAGTTTTAACTCGAATAAATCAGTTGTCAATTTACCTGCATAATCGCCACCATGTTGTAACGTTAATAACGTTGCAAATAGTGTACCAAATAAGGCAAATTCGGCTGTAAGGAAAATCCAAAAGCCAAGTTTATTTAGTTCACCTTCATGCGTACGTGCATCAATAGTTTTTACATCATGACTCATGACTTACAGCCTCCCTTTCTTTAATTCGTGCTTCTCTTAAGCGAGCTTCATTTTCAGCAACTTCAGAAGCTGGAATATGATATCCGTGATCTTGAACGAAACTTTGATAAATCATCGTACCAAATACACCTACTAAACAGATTAGGGCAGGGATGATTGTTTCGAAGATTAAGAAGAAACCACCGATAGTCATGAAAATACACATCCAGAAACCAGTGTGTGTATTGTTAGGCATGTGAATGTCTTTGTAATTATGGTTGTCTAAGTAGTGACGACCATGTTCTTTCATATCAACAAATGTATCATAGTCATTCCAGTCTGGAGTGATTGCAAAGTTGTATTTAGGTGGAATAGCTGAAGCAGTAGACCACTCTAATGTACGACCAAGACCATCCCAGTTATCACCAGTTGCTTCACGAGGTGCTTTAATATGGCTATAAACGATGCTAACAACAAGGAATAAGAAACCTACTGTCATTAATAGGGCACCGATTGTTGAGATGAAGTTTAGTAAAAACCAGCCATCTGAAGGCATATACGTGTATAAACGACGTGGCATACCATCTAGTCCAAGAATGAATTGTGGTAAGAAACAAACGTTAAATCCAATCATGAACAACCAGAAACACCATTTGTTTAATGTTTCATTTAATTTGTAACCCATCATCTTAGGATACCAGAATATTAAACCAGCTAAGCAGGCAAATACTACACCAGTAACCAATGTATAGTGGAAGTGAGCTACTAAGAAATAAGTGTTGTGATATTGATAGTCAGCTGATGCCATCGCTAACATTACACCAGTAACCCCACCTAATAGGAAGTTAGGAATAAATGCTAATGAGAATAACATCGGTGACTCGAAAGTAATTCGACCTTTGTATAGTGTTAATAACCAGTTAAATAGTTTTACACCGGTTGGTACACCAATTAGCATTGTTGAGATTGAGAAGAATGAGTTGATTAATGCACCATTACCCATTGTGAAGAAATGGTGAACCCAAACTAAGAAACTCAAGAATGCGATACCAGCAGTTGCCCAAACCATACTTTGATGTCCGAATAAACGTTTACGAGCAAATGTTGGGATAATTTCAGAGTAAATACCAAATGCAGGTAAAATAACGATATATACTTCAGGGTGCCCCCATACCCAGAAGAAGTTTGCCCATAACATAGGCATACCGCCGTCTGCAACGGTAAAGAAGTGTGTTCCAAAGATTCTATCAGCTGTCATTAACGCTAATACAACAGTGAATACTGGGAATGCCAAAATGATAATTAATGTTGTAACAAATGCTGTCACTGAGAACATTGGCATTTGCATAAATTTCATTGTTGGCGTCTTCGCTCTAAGAATTGTAACGAAGAAGTTGATACCGGTCATCAGTGTACCAATACCCGATAGCTGAATCGCAATCAAATAGTAGTTTACACCTGGACCAGGACTGAATTCGCCAGCTAATGGTGCATAGTTTGTCCAACCAGCAGCTGGTGAACCACCAATAATAAATGATAAGTTGAATAAAATCATACCAGCAAAGAATAACCAGAAACTAATGTTATTCATAACTGGGAAGGCTACATCACGCGCACCAATTTGTAATGGAATAACAACATTCCATAAACCGAACACAAATGGCATAGCCATAAAGATAATCATGATAACACCGTGTGTACTAAAAATTTCATTATAGTGGTTTGATTCTAAGAACTTGTTGTCTGGTACAGTTAATTGCGTACGAATTAACAGTGCATCAATACCACCACGAACGAACATTAATACTGCACAGATTAAATACATTAAGCCGATTTTTTTATGGTCTACGGATGTGAACCATTCAGTGTATAGATATTTCCATAATTTGAAATAAGTAATTACCGCAATAACAGCGATGACTAAGAATGGTGCACCAATTTGTGCAGCTGTAATCATCCAGTTACCTTTAACTAGTAATTGATCCCATGGAAAATTCATTAATGTCCACCTCCATGATCATCATCGTGCTTAGACGCATTTTCGTCTTTAGCAGATTTTGAGATTTTTTCCATTTCCTTATGATTGTGTTTTTCTTCATCCTTAAATTTACCTTCATAAGGATCATCGTTGCCAAGAATCATAGGTTTCATTCCATGACGTGCATAGTTAGCATTTGTAACTTTAACTTTACGTGCAGGCTTGATTGGTTTATCAGTTACATCTTTGTAAAGATCTTTTTCATCTGTGAAGTTAGGATCTTTTAGCTCGAAATTAAAACGCTTATAAGCATAGAAGATGTATTCTGGATCAGCTGCAGGGTCAACAAATGCCATATGTGTACCATTGAATGTGAGTTCTTTATTAGAAGTACTTGGTAAGAGTTGTTTATCAAAGGTATCTTGATCTAACGTTTTCTTACTGTGTGCTTCTTTAACCCATGAATCAAAATCTTTTTCACTTACAGAGTGAACTTTAAATGTTTGACGTGAGAAACCTTCACCATTGAAGTTAGAGTTACGTCCTCTGAAAGTACCTAATTGATCGGCTGTTAAAGTCCAATCCATAGTCATGCCAGTCATGGCATATTTTTGACCACCCAATTGTGGAATCCAGAAACTTGTCATGGTATCCATCGCTTGAAGCTTGAATGTTACCGGACGGTCTTTAGGAATAGTTAATGTATTCACCGTTTCGACCTTCTGATCTGGATAAGCAAAGAACCATTTATATCCAGCACTTACTGCGTAGATTGTAATAGGATCTTTGTCCTTTTGAGGTGGTTTTTCGTAATCGTATAAAGTTTTAACTGTTGGAATAGCTAAAGCAGTTACGATTAAGATTGGTACCACAAACCAAATAGTTTCAATTAAACCATTGTGGTGCATCTTACCAGATTCGTCATTTTTATTATAACTGTACTTAAAGATAAAAACGGCGAACATCGTAAGTACAACAGCAACAATAACAAGCATGAAGACGATTGAGTAGATAATCAAGAACTTCTGACTACTTGCTACTGGCCCTTTTGCATTAAAAACTTCTAAATTGGAACAACCACTAAGCAATACCAGTGTCCCAAACATTAGAAGCAAAGACTTAAATTTTGACACTTTTTTGACCTCCTAATACTACAAATGTAGGGCTTATCATTAATTTTAGTTTATTACGCAATATTTACAAGTACCTATAAGAAAAAAATTAAAATTATATGTAGGGAAAGACTAATAATGTGAGTTGTGGCGGGAAGTCCGAGATTTGTTAAAATTATGTGTCCATTCTGTGAAACCTAATATTTTAGCGGGAAGAATAGCAGATCAAGGGAATAGTTGAGAACGGTTATCATTTGTAGGGGTTAAGCGGTTTCCAGAATATTAAAAAAGACAGAGTTAAAACGCTCTGTCTATGTATCTATTATTTAACTTCGATATATCGGGTTGAAGTTTCAAGTGCGCCATCCGAATCAACGACTTCATATTTAACTTTATATTTTCCTGCTTTTGTTGTGTCAACATGGCCGTCAACTTGAATTTTATGTGTTAAATCTCCATCCTCTTTATCATACGCGCGTATACCTTTCAAAGGATGGTATTGTTGTCCTTTTTCAATAACTATATCATTTACTCCCTTTAATTCGGGTGCGTGGTTAGTAGTTGCTTCTGCACTTAAATTTGGGGTAACAAGGGTAGCGGAGACACCAAGCGCTGAAAGTGACTGTATTAGTTTATTCATATTTTGTTTACCTCCGAGTCATTAAGTCGTCTATCTATTTATCTTCACTATACACGTTTAGTTTTTATAATTCATCGTACTATAGTCCTAATATACAATAAATAAAATTTAAATTAAATAAACATCTAGAAAAATATTTATTAAGGTTTTGTAAAATGACTAATTTGTGAATTATTTTGCATAATAGTGAATTAGGTCCAATCTAAGGTTTAGAATAAAAAGTGGAAATAAGTTTGTATCATTAAGGGAGTTGAAGTTATGTTAACTGAGAAAGAAATGGATATTGTTCAACAAACAGTACCCGTATTGCAAGAAAAAGGAACAGAAATTACATCAAACTTTTATAACAGAATGTTTAAGCAACATCCAGAGTTAAAAAATATGTTTAACCAAACCAATCAACAAAAAGGATTTCAATCCACAGCGTTAGCACAAAGTGTATTAGCAGCAGCTATTAATATAGAACATTTAGAACGGATTATGCCAGTGGTAAAAGAAATTGCTTATAAACATTGTGCTTTACAAGTACCACCAGCAGGATATGATATTGTAGGAGAAAACTTAATTGCTGCTATTAAAGATGTTGTCGGACTTGATGATAGTAGTCCAATCATACAAACATGGAAAAATGCTTATCGAGAAATAGCACAAGTATTTATTGATGTAGAGCAAGAGATATACAGTCATATGTTATGGGAAGGCTTTCAACCATTTAAAATTGTTAAAATTGAAGAATTATCTTCCGATATTAAAGCATTTACTGTTGAATCATCGCAATATGATTTAAGTCGCTTTGAACCTGGTGAATATATTACGGTCGATGTCTCAAGTGATAAAATGCCTTACCGAGCTAAACGTCATTATTCAATTGTAGCTGGAACACCACAGCATTTAACCTTTGCAGTTAAAAGAGATGTTTCTACCCACCATGAAGGTGAAGTGTCTACTATTTTGCATGATGAACTGCATGAAGGGGACGATATTAATCTCTCCGCGCCGGTGGGACCATTTAAAGTAGATAATAACAGAGACAAACATTTGTTTTTAGGTGCAGGTATTGGTGTAACACCGCTCGTTCCAATGTTTAAACAAGTAATCGATAATGATAAACAATCACATTTTATTCAAGTAACTGCAGATACTGATGATACGCCATTTGTTAATATATTATCTCAGTATAGTGATAATGCTACAGATGCAAGCTATGAATTATATGATCGCTCAGTGCAAGGATATTTAAAACAAGCTGATTTAGTACAACATATTGATGAACAAACTGCAGTATATGTTTGTGGAGGTACTAAATTTTTACAATCAATGATTAGTATGTTAAGAGAAATGGGTGTAAATGAAAGTCAGATTCATTTTGAAACATTTGTGCCTAAATTAAGTGTTGAAGTATAATATTGGATAAAAACGATCTAGAAAACGCCTTGCTAAGATATAAATATGACGTATTTTGGCGAGACTCTTGAGGGAACAGGACAAGCTGAAGACAGGGGCCCCAACAAAGAGAAATGCGAAAAGCATTTCTCTTTGTTGGGGTGGCTGAAGCTGTCCCCTAAGAAAGCGAGCCAACAATACGAAGTATTGAATAAAAAGAAACACTCAGATGAGTTGAATTCAATTCATCTGAGTGCTATTTTTCTGAGATTTATGTCCCAGCCTTTTCTATAATTTGAGTACTAATTATTGAATGCCACGACGAAGTTTTTCGGCTAATAATGTATTATTTAATACCATTGTAATTGTTAATGGGCCTACGCCTCCAGGAACAGGTGTTATCGCTCCTGCAACTTCTTTTACAGCTTCATAGTCGACATCTCCCTTAAGTTTACCGTTTTCATCAGGAGTATTACCGACATCAACAATGACAGCACCTTCTTTAACATCTTCTTTTGTGACGAGTCCTGGCTTTCCGACTGCACTGACAATGACATCTGCTTCTTTAAGGTGTGCATGCATATCTTTAGTACGAGAATGTAGAATAGTTACTGTTGCGTTCGCTTGTAATAATAGCTTAGATACCGGTTGTCCTACAATATGGCTGCGGCCAATCACTACAGCATTTTTGCCTTCTAAATCTATATCGGCATGTTTTAAGATTTCCATAATGCCCAGTGGTGTACAAGGTACAAAAGTTTGCTCATCAATATATAGTTTGCCTATATTTGACGGGTGGAAACCATCAACATCTTTATCAGGATTGATTGCTTCTAATATTTTTTGTTCGCTTACTTGTTTTGGAAGCGGCACTTGGACAAGAATGCCACTGACTGAATCATCATTATTTAAACGGTCAAGTTCTTTTAATACATCTTCTTCAGACGTATCTTCAGCTAAATGTACGATTTCAGAAATCATACCAATTTTTTCGGCAGCTTTCTTTTTTGAATTAACATAACTTTGGCTTGCACCGTCATTACCTACTAAAATCACAGATAGTTTTGGAGTATAACCTTGCTCTTTTAATTGCTCAACTTGATCTTTCAAGCCTTGTCTGTAATCTTTAGCAATTTGTTTCCCATCTAAAATTTTTGCAACCACAAAAAATTCCTCCTTGTTTACTCAAACATAGTTATAGCTTAACTTTAAACGATTAATCACGCCGTTTTTGCGCCAAAAGACGTAAATTAATTGTAAAAATCGAATTAAAGTTCGATTTTTGATTGAAAAAGACTTCAATGATTGTTATGCTATATCTGTAATATACAACTAATCGTCTCTATATTTCAAACTTTTGAAAGGGTGTACAAATTGAAAGTAGCAGTCATTATGGGTAGTTCTTCAGATTGGAAGATTATGCAAGAAAGTTGTGCGATGTTAGAAGAATTTGGTATTCCGTTTGATAAGAAAGTTGTTTCGGCACATCGTACACCAAAATTAATGTACGATTTCGCAAACCAAGCGCGCGCTAATGATTACGATATCATTATTGCGGGAGCTGGTGGTGCAGCGCATTTACCGGGTATGGTAGCATCAATGACAACCTTACCGGTGATTGGTGTGCCAATCGAATCAAAAAGCTTAAAAGGACTAGATTCGCTATTGTCAATTGTTCAAATGCCAGGAGGTATTCCTGTTGCTACAACAGCTATAGGGAAATCTGGTGCTAAAAATGCGGGTATTTTAGCTGCGAGAATTCTAAGTATCAGTCACAAGTCAGTACTTGAAAAGTTAGAAAATTATGAAAAAACACTCGTTAAGAAAGTAGGGGACATGCAGCATGAGCTTCAATAAGTTAAAGTTTGGCGACACTATAGGCATTATTGGTGGTGGACAGTTAGGAAAAATGATGACCCAATCTGCTCAAAAAATGGGTTTTAAAGTTATTTGTTTAGATCCAAATACAGATTGCCCATGCCATCATATTGCTAATGAGTTTATCACTGCTGCCTATGATGATACACAAGCTTTACAAGAACTTGGTGAAAAATCAGATGTCATTACGTATGAATTTGAAAATATCTCAGCACAACAATTAAAGACGTTATCTGAACAATTTAATATTCCTCAAGGTTACCAAGCAATAGAATTACTTCAAGATCGACTAACCGAAAAACAAACATTAGAGCGAGCCGGGGCTCATATTGTTCCATTTTTATCAATAAACAATATAGATGATTTATACAATGCCATAGAAGAGTTAGGCTATCCTTTTATCATCAAAACACGATTTGGTGGTTACGACGGGAAAGGACAAATTTTAGTTAAAGATCATACGGCGATAGAAGAAGCCAAACAGCTTATTGCGCAACAAGAATGTGTAGCTGAGCAATACCTCGACATTGAACGCGAAGTATCATTAACTGTCACAATCGGTAATCAAAAACAAACGACGTATTTCCCATTACAAGAAAATGAACATCGCAATCAAATATTATTTAAAACAATTGTTCCAGCACGCAGTGACAAAGAACAACTAGCAAGAATAGAAGTAAACAAAATCATCGATACTGTACATTTTGTTGGCACGTTTACAGTGGAATTCTTTATCGATAAACAAAATCAATTATATGTTAATGAAATTGCACCAAGGCCACATAATTCAGGTCACTATTCTATTGAAGCATGTGATTATTCTCAATTCGATACGCATATTCTTGCGATAACTGGTCAGACATTACCTCAGACTATAGAACTGCTAAAGCCTGCCGTTATGATGAATTTACTTGGTCGAGATTTAGATTTATTAGAAGACGATTTTGGTCAACATCCAGAATGGCATGTTCATATTTATGGCAAAGCTGAACGTAAACCAGATCGCAAGATGGGTCACATGACGATACTAACAGATGATGTAAATGCCACTGAAGCTACCATGCTTAAACAATTCGAAGGGAGAGAGTTATAAATGGCATTATTATATGAAGGTAAAGCAAAAAGAGTATTTTCTACTGAAGTAGAAAATCAATTGCGTGTTGAGTATAAAGATGAAGTAACGGCTGGCAATGGTGCGAAAAAAGATACCATGAAAGGCAAAGGTCGCTTAAACAATCAAATTACATCTATTATATTTGATTATTTAAGCCATAAAGGTATAGAGAGTCATTTTATTAAACAATTATCTGAGACAGAACAATTAGTTAAAGAAGTAAAGATTATTCCATTAGAAGTTGTTGTTCGTAACGTTGCAGCGGGCTCCATCACGAAACGCTTAGGTTTAGATAAAGGATATCAATTTAACGAACCACTAGTTGAATTTTTTTATAAAAATGATGACTTAAATGATCCGCTAATTACTGATGACCATGTCAAACTATTAAACATTGCCAACGATGAAGAAATACAAACATTAAAACAAATGGCTAAGGATATCAATCATGTACTGATACAACTTATGGATGAAATGGATTTACAGCTTGTGGATTTCAAAATAGAATTTGGAAAAACACAAGATGGAAAAATTTTATTAGCAGATGAAATTTCACCAGACACTTGTCGTATATGGGACAAGGATTCAGGTACGAATTTTGACAAAGATGTATACAGAAATGAAACAGGCTCACTGATTGACACATATCAAACATTTTTAAATAAATTGGAGGAAGTTAAATAATGAAAACGATTGAACTTCATATTACTTTACAACCACAAGTATTAGATACTCAAGGGCAAGCATTAAATCGTGCTGTACATGACTTAGGTTATACGCAAGTCAATGATATCCGCGTCGGCAAAGTATTATATATGTCTGTTGATGAAGCTACGGATGAAGCAGTTGATAACATCATTACAACGCTTAGTGAAAAGTTATTTGCCAATACAGTCATTGAAGAATACAGCTATAAAATCGTTGATGAAAAGGAGAATGCATGATATGAAATTTGCAGTTCTCGTATTCCCTGGTTCTAATTGTGATAGAGATATGTATAACGCGGCGATTAAAACAGGTGCTGAAGCTGAATATGTAGATTATCGTGAGACATCACTTGAAGGTTTTGATGGTGTACTTATACCAGGAGGATTTTCATTTGGAGATTATTTGCGCTCAGGCGCCATGGCTAGCGTAGCCCCAGTAATTGATGAAGTTAAACGTTTAGCAAGTGAAGGTAAACCAGTATTAGGTGTATGCAATGGTTTTCAAATTTTAACTGAAATTGGCTTATTACCAGGAGCTTTACTTCATAACGATTCCCATTTATTTATTAGTAGAAATGAAACCTTAAAAATTGTTAATAATCAAACGCCTTTTACTAACTTATATGAAAACAATGATCTCGTAGTATATCCAGTAGCACATGGTGAAGGGCACTATTATTGCACTGATGACATATATGAAGAATTAGTAACCAATAACCAAATCATATTAACGTATCAAGACAATCCTAATGGCTCATATAAAGATATTGCTGGCATCGTGAATAAAGAAGGGAATGTGTGTGGTATGATGCCTCATCCAGAACGTGCACTTGAAACAATTCTTGGTACTGATAGTGGCGTAAAATTATTCGAAGCAATGGTTAATAGTTGGAGGGAACAACATGTCTAAGTTTATTGAACCTAGTATTGAAGAAATTAAAGTTGAAAAATTATATCAAGATATGGGTTTAAGTGATGCTGAGTACACTAAAGTTTGTGATGTTCTAGGTAGAGAACCAAACTTTACTGAAGTAGGTATATTTTCTGTTATGTGGAGTGAACATTGTTCATATAAACATTCTAAACCATTTTTAAAACAATTTCCCACTACAGGTGAGCGTATATTGATGGGACCAGGTGAAGGTGCTGGTGTAGTTGATATTGGTGATAACCAAGCGGTCGTTTTTAAAGTTGAATCACATAATCACCCTTCAGCAATTGAACCATATCAAGGTGCAGCAACTGGCGTAGGTGGGATTATTCGTGACATTGTGTCAATAGGTGCACGACCTATTAATTTATTAAACAGTTTGCGTTTTGGTGAATTATCAGTGAAACAAAATCAACGACTACTAAAAGGGGTCGTTCGCGGTATAGGTGGCTATGGTAACTGTATCGGTATTCCTACTACTGCAGGTGAAATTGAATTTGATGATCGTTATGATGGCAATCCATTAGTTAATGCGATGTGTGTAGGTATTATTGACCATGATATGATTCAAAAAGGGACGGCTAAAGGCGAAGGAAATTCAGTTATATATGTTGGTTTGAAAACAGGTCGTGATGGTATTCATGGTGCAACGTTTGCGTCTGAAGAATTGACGGAAGAAAGTGAAAGTAAACGTCCTTCAGTTCAAATTGGCGACCCTTTTGTAGGTAAGAAATTAATGGAAGCTACCCTAGAAGCAATTACATACAAAGAGCTCGTAGGTATTCAAGATATGGGAGCAGCCGGATTAACATCGTCATCGTCTGAAATGGCAGCTAAAGGTGGCAGTGGCTTAATATTAAATTTAGACCAAGTGCCGACTAGAGAACCTGGCATATCTCCTTATGAAATGATGCTTTCTGAAACACAAGAAAGAATGTTACTTGTTGTTGAAAAGGGTACGGAACAAAAATTCTTAGATTTATTTGATAAACATGAATTAGATAGTGCTGTTATTGGTGAAGTAACAAATACAGACCGTTTTATACTTAAATATGAGGATGAAGTATTTGCAGATATTCCAGTGCAATCACTAGCTGATGAAGCACCTGTTTATGTGCTTGAAGGCGAAGAAAAGGCATATAATACTTCTAAAAATGATTATAATTCTATCAATGTTCAAGAGGTATTTGACCAGTTACTCACACATCCAACAATTGCATCAAAACATTATTTATATGAACAATATGATCAACAAGTGGGTGCCAATACAATCATTAAACCAGGTTTACAGTCTTCAGTTGTTCGTGTTGAAGGTACCCAAAAAGCGATTGCTTCTACCATTGATGGCGAAGCACGTTATGTCTTTAATCAACCATATGAAGGTGGAAAAATGGTAGTGGCAGAAGCCTATCGCAATTTAATTGCTGTTGGTGCCACGCCACTTGCAATGACAGATTGCTTAAATTATGGTTCTCCTGAGAAAAAAGAAATCTATCAACAATTAATAGATTCAACAAAAGGGATGTCAGAAGCATGTGAAATTTTAAAAACACCAGTAGTATCTGGTAATGTTTCGCTTTATAACGAAACACGTGGTACATCTATTTTTCCAACACCAGTTGTTGGTATGGTAGGGCTAATTGAAAATATCGAATATTTAAATGATTTCCATCCTCAAGCAGGACATAAATTGTACTTAGTTGGAGATACTAGGGATGATTTCGGTGGCAGTCAAATTGAAAAATTGTTATACGGCAAAGTGAATCATGAATTTGAAGCGATTGATTTAAGCGATGAAGTGACAAAGGGTGAAGCCGTTAAAAAGGCAATTAGAAATGGTGTGGCTTCACACGTACAGACTGTTGGCAAAGGTGGATTGTTAATTACTCTCGCTAGAATCAGTGCGCATTATAGTCTTGGATTAAAAGCTAAAGTAAATCTTTCAGATGCACAGTTATTCAGTGAAACGCAAGGACGTTATGTGATTGCTGTTAAAGTAGGACAAGAATTAAATATTGAGCATGCAATTGAAATAGGTCAACTTACAGATACGGATGAATTTAATGTTGCAGCTGCTCATACATCAATTTCTAAGAGAGCTTCTGATATAAAAGCACAATGGGAAGGAGCTATTGCGCAATGTTTAACTACAGTGGATTAAACGAAGAGTGTGGCGTATTTGGAATTTGGAACCATGCAGAGGCAGCTCAATTGACATATATGGGATTGCATAGTTTACAACATCGCGGTCAAGAAGGCGCTGGAATTGTTGTCACAGATGGTAACACATTAAAAGGTGAACGTGGTGTAGGGCTGTTAACTGAAGCAATCAAAGAAGTGCAAATGGAACAATTAAAAACAGGTCGTAACGCTATAGGTCATGTACGTTATGCAACATCAGGCAATAAAGGTATCGAGAATATTCAACCATTTCTCTATCATTTTTATGATATGAGCGTTGCAGTATGTCATAACGGAAATTTGATCAACGCACAATCATTACGACAATACTTAGAAAAGCATGGGGCAATATTTCATTCGTCTTCAGATACTGAAGTGATTATGCATTTAATTCGTAGAAGTAAAGCACCAACATTTGAAGAAGCACTAAAAGAAAGTCTACGCCAAATTAAAGGTGGTTTTACCTTTACGATTTTGACGAAGGATGCTTTATATGGTGCAGTTGATCCTAATGCCATTAGACCATTAGCGGTCGGTAAAATGCAAGATGGAACTTATATATTAGCAAGTGAAACATGCGCTATTGATGTTTTAGGTGGAGAATTTATCCAAGATGTTCACGCAGGAGAATATGTCGTTATCAATGACGAAGGTATAAAAATAAAATCATATACAAAACACACAAGTACTGCGATTTCAGCAATGGAATATATTTATTTTGCGCGTCCAGACTCTACAATAGCTGGTAAGAATGTGCATGCAGTTCGTAAAGCTTCTGGAAAGAAATTAGCTCAAGAAAATCCTGTAGAAGCAGATATGGTTATTGGTGTACCTAATTCATCATTATCAGCAGCTAGTGGCTATGCTGAAGAAAGCCAGCTGCCTTATGAAATGGGATTAGTTAAAAATCAATATGTCGCTAGAACGTTCATCCAACCAACTCAAGAATTGAGAGAACAAGGGGTACGTGTCAAACTATCAGCTGTCAAAGACATTGTAGAAGGTAAAAAAATTATTTTAGTCGATGACTCAATTGTACGTGGCACAACTATTAAACGTATAGTCAAAATGCTCAAAGATTCCGGTGCTAAAGAAGTACATGTAAGGATCGCATCACCAGAATTTATGTTTCCAAGCTTTTATGGTATTGATGTTTCAACTACTGCTGAGTTGATTTCAGCGAGTAAATCACCTGAAGAAATTTGTGACCATATAGGTGCCGACTCATTAGCCTATTTAAGCGTTGATGGTTTAATAGAAGCTATTGGCTTAGACTATGATGCGCCATATAGTGGTCTATGTTTAGAAAGTTTTACAGGTGATTATCCAGCTGGTTTGTATGATTATGAAGAAAATTATTTTAAGCACTTGAGCCCACGACAAAAAGCATATATCGAGAATCACCAACACTATTATGATCGAGAGGGAAATAAAAATGTCTAAAGCTTATGAACAATCTGGAGTAGATATAGAAGCAGGATATGAAGCAGTAGAAAGAATGTCAGCACATGTAAAGCGAACACTACGAAAAGAAGTCTTAGGTGGCTTAGGTGGTTTTGGTGCGACATTTGACTTATCACAATTGCAGATGACAGCGCCTATGCTTGTGTCAGGTACAGACGGTGTAGGAACAAAGTTAAAGTTAGCTATCGATCATGACAGACATGACACCATTGGAATTGATGCCGTAGCCATGTGTGTGAATGACATTCTTACAACTGGAGCAGAACCATTATATTTTTTAGATTATATTGCGGCAAATAAAGTTGTTCCAGAAGTTATTGAGCAGATTGTAAAAGGAGTCAGCGAAGGATGTCAACAAACAAATACCGCACTGATTGGTGGTGAAACCGCGGAGATGGGAGAAATGTATCATGAAGGTGAGTATGACTTAGCTGGCTTTGCTGTCGGTGCTGTTGAAAAAGCAGAATACATTGATGGCTCAAATATAAAAGCAGGTCATGCAATTATTGGTTTAGCTTCTAGTGGGATACATTCAAATGGTTATAGCTTAGTACGTAAATTAATTAAACAGACTGACATTGATTTATACAATGACTTCAATGGTCAAACATATTTAGATACATTCTTAACACCTACGCGACTCTATGTGAAACCGATACTTGATTTAAAAGATAAAGTAACAATCATGGGGATGAATCATATCACTGGTGGTGGATTTTATGAAAATATTCCTAGAGTGTTACCTGATGGTTTAGCTGCGCAAATTGATGTGAATACATTCCCAACACCTCCTATTTTTGACTGGTTACAACAACAAGGACAAATTTCTACGGATGAAATGTATAACATTTTTAATATGGGAATAGGGTATACGGTCATCGTTAGTCAAGATGACATTGCTAAAGCACTAGATGTCCTAAAAAAACACGATGTCCCTGCTTACCACATAGGCAATGTTATAGAAGATGCACATGTGCCTATTTATCTCAAGGGGGTAGAATAGTGACTAAGGTAGCTATTTTTGCCTCTGGGTCGGGCAGTAATTTCGAAAATATTGTTTTAAAAGTGGATAAAGGAGAACTCAACAATATAGAAATTACTTCACTTTATACTGATCATCTCGATGCGTATTGTATTGAACGCGCAAAACAGTTAAAGGTAGCAGTTAATATCAACGAACCAAAAGATTTTGACTCAAAATCTGCCTATGAACACCATTTGATTCGTTTACTAGAGCGTGAAGAAGTGGAATGGATTATTCTCGCAGGTTATATGAGGCTAATTGGTCCTGATTTGTTAGATGCATACGAAGGTAAGATTTTAAATATTCATCCATCATTATTGCCAAAATATAAGGGGAAAGATGCTATTGGTCAGGCTTTTAATAGTGGTGATAATGTTACAGGATCAACAGTTCATTATGTTGATAGTGGCATGGATACGGGAGAAATTATTGAACAAAGACAATGCGAGATCAAACCGGATGATACCAAAGAAAATTTGGAAGAACGAGTCAAACAATTAGAATATGAACTTTATCCTAGTGTTATAGCTAAGGTTATTAAATAAGGAGTTAAGTTAATCATGAAAAAAGCAATTTTAAGTGTTTCAAATAAAAGTGGCATTGTGGAATTTGCTAAAGCATTAAGTGATTTAGACTATGAATTATATTCAACCGGTGGAACTAAACGTGTACTAGAAGAAGCAAACGTTCAAGTTAACTCAGTTTCTGATTTAACTCAATTTCCTGAAATTATGGATGGACGAGTTAAAACATTACATCCTGCTGTGCATGGAGGTATCTTGGCCGATCGGGATAAACCTGAACATCTTGAACAATTAGCAGCTCAGCACATTGATTTAATCGATATGGTTGTTGTTAATTTATATCCTTTTCAAAATACCGTAGCTCGTCCAGATGTTACAGAAAAGGAAGCGATTGAAAACATAGATATTGGTGGGCCAACCATGTTACGCGCCGCAGCAAAAAACTTTAAACATGTAACAACGATTGTTCATCCATCAGATTACAATGAAGTTATTGAGCGTATTAAAGCGCATCGTTTAGACGAAAATTTTCGTAAAGCATTAATGATAAAAGTGTTTGCTCATACAAATGAATATGATCATGCGATTGTTAGTTTCTTTAAAGGAGCCAGTGAACAATTAAGATATGGTGAAAATCCTCAACAATCTGCACGTTTTGTACGTACATCAAGTAGTAAACATACCATTGCTGGTGCGAAACAGTTACATGGTAAAGCATTAAGTTTCAATAATATTAAAGATGCAGATTCTGCTTTATCATTAGTAAAGAAATTTAAAGAGCCAGCTGCTGTTGCTGTTAAACATATGAACCCATGTGGCGTAGGAATTGGTGAAAATATAGAAATCGCATTTAAAAATGCTTACGATGCAGATAATCAATCCATTTTCGGAGGGATTATTGCTTTAAATAGAACGGTCACTGCAGAATTAGCTGAGACATTGCATGCTATCTTTTTAGAAGTAGTCATTGCGCCAAGATTTACAGATGAAGCCTTAGATATTTTGACAAAAAAGAAAAATATACGGTTATTAGAAATTGCTATGACAATTGATAAACGTGAAGAAGAATTTGTCTCTGTTTCAGGTGGTTACTTAGTGCAAGACAAAGATAATGATGAAATTACAAAAGAGGATATGAAAGTTGTAACGCATGCAGTACCTACTGATGATCAATGGGATGCCATGCTGCTAGGTTGGAAAGTCATTCCTTCCGTAAAAAGTAACGCGGTCATCTTAAGTAATTCCAAACAAACAGTTGGTATTGGTGCTGGACAAATGAATCGTGTAGGTGCTGCAAAGATTGCTTTAGAACGTGCAATTGAAATCAATGATAATGTGGTGATGGTATCAGATGGGTTCTTTCCAATGGATGATACAGTAGAATTAGCAGCGCAACATGGCATTAAAGCAATAATACAACCAGGTGGTTCAATTAAAGACCAAGATTCTATCGACATGGCAAACAAATATGGTATAGCGATGGTAATGACAGGAACTCGTCATTTCAGACATTAAACTAATAGGAAGGGAGAAATATATGAACATTCTAGTTATTGGTTCGGGCGGAAGAGAGCATGCATTAGTCTCAAAGCTCAATACGTCACCACTTGTCAATCATATAGATGTGATACCTGGAAATGATGCGATGAGTCAAATTGCTGATATTCATAAAGATATTGCAGAAAGTGACCACCAGCAAATTTTAAAATTTGCTCAAGCACATCAAATTGAATGGATCATTATAGGTCCTGAACAACCATTGATAGATGGCTTGTCAGATTTACTAAGACAACATGGATTTAAGGTGTTTGGTCCCAATCAGGATGCTGCACAAATTGAAGGTTCAAAATTATTTGCTAAGCAATTAATGGAGAAATATCATATACCAACAGCAGAATATAAAGAAGTAAATAGTAAAAGTGAAGCATTAACTTACGTAAAAGATTGTGAGTTACCGATAGTCATTAAAAAAGACGGTTTAGCAGCAGGTAAAGGTGTCATTATTGCGGAAACTAGAAAAGATGCTATTGCAGCAGTAGAAGAACTGTATCCCAAAGCGCAAGGTAAAGTTATCTTTGAAGCGTTTTTAGAAGGTGAAGAATTTTCATTAATGACCTTTATTAATGGTGATTATGCTGTACCGTTTGATTGCATTGCGCAAGATCATAAGCGTGCTTATGATAATGATAAAGGACCTAATACAGGGGGTATGGGTGCCTATTGCCCAGTACCACATATTTCTGAAGAGGTACTAAGTCAAACCAACAAAGATATTGCGCAACCTATAGCCAAAGCAATGAAACTGGAAGGCTATCATTACTTTGGTTTACTCTATATTGGTGCAATACTAACTTCTGAAGGTCCAAAAGTGATTGAATTTAATGCGCGTTTTGGTGATCCTGAAGCACAAGTATTACTTGCACATTTAGAAAGTGATTTAATGGCGCAAATTATCGCTTTAGCAAATAAGGAACCGATTCATTTTCAATGGAAACCAGGTTTCGTTGTTGGAGTAATGTTGGCTTCACAAGGTTATCCTGGTACTTATGTTAAAGGGCACAAAGTTTCTGGATTTACTTTAGATAATTCTTATTTTGTAAGTGGTTTAACAAAGGACGAAGCGGATTTCGTAACATCAGGCGGACGTGTCATTTTAGCCATTGGTGAAGGTCAGACAATACAGCAGGCACAACATGAAGCATACCAAAAGGTCAAGCACATAAAAAGTGACAATCTATTTTACCGACGTGATATCGGTAATAAAGCAATTGCTAAAGAAAATTAATGATTAATAATGTGAATTCAGTTTGGGACATCATTATGTTTTAGGCTATGAACTATATATTTTGTCAAGAGTTGACTGAAAATACGCTGATACCAAGCTTGTTTCAATCCTAGTCAACCTTGCCGAGGCAGGACTAGAATTCATAATGAATGCTGTTCCGCTCCCTCATAAAATAAACAGTTTGAGACAACACTCTAGGAATGCGAAATCGTATAATATGGTGTTTTGAATATAAAGAAGCACAAAGATGATTTATGTCAAACCATCTTTGTGCTATTATTTTGGGATTTGTGTCCCAGCGCTCAAACAATATTTAGCTAAGCTTCCCGGATACGCGAGCATCTTGAATGCCTGTAATAGGGAAGTGTGCTGATAAATAAAATGATAATAGGATAATACCTACAAAACAAAGCACTAATAAGACATCCTTATAGGAAAATGGCGCATTGTAGTAATATGTTCTGGGACCATCTTTAAATCCTTTCGTTTCCATAGCTACTGAAAGTTGATGGGCACGACGGATGTTTTGACTGAGTATCGGAATTAATAAATGCTTAAAGCGTTTTAAACCTTTATAGTTCGACTTATCTATCATTTGATAACGCATCTTTAACGAACGGCGTAATTGAATAAGTGATGAGATAATCAGAGGTACCATACGAATAGCTGCCATAAACGCATAAGCGATTTTCGGTTTTATTTTTAAATGTTGCATTAAACTGTAAAAAATCATGACGATTTGAGAGGTTAGTGCAATAAGAATACCAAACATTGAAACTGTAATAGTACGCAATGAAATATGAAGTCCTCTGACAATACTTTCTGTACTTATTTGAATAATTCCTAGTTTAAAAATAAAATGTTCGCCATTGCCATATAAAATCATAAATAATGATGACGTGAGTGCAAATAAGATTGTAGCAAATAAGAAAGCAAGTGTAATTTTTAACTCAGTACCATTAAAAAGCATTAAAAAGATGAACATTAATGCTGAAATATAAAGCATGTAATCAAAATTGTGAATAAAAATAACAAAGAAAAACAGGGTAATACCTAAAAGTAATTTAGTGATAATATTCACATCATCCATGAAGGTATAGCGTTTTTTCCATCGTTCAAACATGTGTAACACCTGCCATTTCAAGAAGTTGTCCATTTTCCACATGTAAACGACGTGTAGGATAACGTTTGATGATTTCTGGGTCATGTGTAACCATAACGATTGTTTGCCCACGCTTCACGCGTTGCTGGAAGCGTTCAATAAGTTGGAAAGTATTATGACTATCCAATCCAAATGTCGGCTCATCTAGTAAAATGATATCCGCTTTAGAACTTAATGCAGTTGCTACACTTAAACGTCGTTTTTGGCCCATGGAAAGTTCGAAAGGGTGTTGCTGTTTGACGGCGTCTAAATGTAACAATGTAAGTAGTTCATTTGTTCTATCATCTGCAACTTGTGGATCTTGGTGATTATAATGAATATGTATCTCATCATAAACAGAATTGGTAATAAATTGTAATTCAGGATTTTGGTATACCAAATACATATGTTGGGCTGCTTGTTTAATCTTACTAATGACTGTGCCATTATAATACATTTGGCCTTTATACTTTATTAATTGAAGAATCGATTCTATTAATGAGGTTTTACCTGTGCCGTTTTTCCCAGTTATCGTTATCCATTCGCCTGTACCAATAGATATTTCAGGGATTTGAATTAATGTTTTCTTTCCTCGGATAATTTCTCCATTTTTGTAATTAAAGCGTGGCTCAGATTTTTCTGTTGATATCAGTTGTCGAGTTGGTGCATGTTCCCAGGCTTTTGGATGCCACACGCCAAATTCAGTTAATAAATCCTCACAATGTGTTAATACATAGTCCGGAGTGTTATCTGCAATAATATGTCCCTCATAATCCATAAGTATTACTCTATCGACATGATTCCAAATATGTTCAACTTTATGTTCGACAATAAGTACAGTTTGATCTGCCCATAGTTCAATAAGTTTATTCCATAGTTCTGCAGTTGCTTCGACATCGAGCATCGCAGTTGGTTCGTCTAAAAATAGTGTACTTGCATCTTGAAGGATTGTTTCTACGATCGCAAGCTTTTGTTTCATACCACCACTTAAGTGATTGACAAATGTTTGATCTGTTACTTTCAAGTCTACAGAGTTCAAAGCAGCTTCAATTTGAGCATTCATCTCATGTTGCGGTACTTGCTTATTTTCTAAAACAAACGCTAGTTCTTCATAAACTTTAGGCATACAAAATTGTGTATCAGGGTCTTGAAAAATCACACCACTATGAGGGTCGATTTCAAGCTCATCATATTTCATTGGCAAATCAATCAAATTGGGTACGATACCACTTAATACATTAAGCAAGGTGCTTTTACCAGATCCAGATGGACCTAGTAAAAGCACTTTTTCTTTGTCTTTAATTTCAATATTAAGATGATCAAAAATTTTGCGTTCTCCGTTTGGATATTTCAAACGTAAATTTGTAACTTTTAACACGTCAATGTCCCCTTATAGGTTGTCATAATCTTGTTTAGATGCTGGGCGGAATAATTTTGTAACACCGGTTTGATCCAGCGCTTTGACGACGATGTAAGATAATAAACCAGCAAGGATGATACCACTAATGGCGCGGAAAACGATAAATAGAAGTAAGTTCCAACCAGCAACTTCATTTAAATAGCCATAAAAGTAATCAACTGGGAATGAAATAAGTGCAGTAAGTAACCCGGCTAACATAGCTACTACAGCGCTACGAGATTGATATTTAAAGATAGCAAAAATAATTTCACATGCAACACCTTGCAGTATGGCATAAATAATAGTAGGAATATCAAATTTACCCATAACAATTGTTTCCCCAGCACCAGCTGCAAATTCAGCGATGATTGCAATTCCTGGTTTAGGTATGATTAAGTATGCCACGATTGCGGCCATAAACCATACACCATAAGTCAGTTGTTCAAGGTGTAAACCAGCAACTTTTGCAAATTCATATGGAAACCACCACAAGTTATAAATGATGGCAAAAATAACAGCGATTAACACTGTAACTAGTATTTCAGATAATTTTAAACCTTTTGACATAAAAATTGCCTCCTAAAAAACGCACAACCTTCACGTAGAAAGATGTGCGTTAAAAAATAAATGCTTAAACGATAAGCATTGCAATTTATCGTCACTTTCCTACGCTAGTACAAGCTAGATCAGGTTCGAAGGGTTTGAAGCAAGGCTTCATCTCAGTTTAAACACCCCTAGTGCGTTTATGTAATTTAATTTAAATGTATGCTTTTTGGTACTTGATGTCAAGGCAATTTCAATAAATTATAATAAAAGTGGTTAAGAAATAAAAAAGCATCTTACATACACTTTCACATCTATCATTAATGATTAACAATGAAAATTTGGGAGCGAGACAGAAGTTATTATGAATTCTGTCCCGCTCCCATAGATTTAACTTAACATATTTAAATTTAATATAAGAAGCAGTGTGCACTGCGAAATAAATTATATTACGTTTAGTCTAATGTGTCTTGAACATCTTTTTTAGTTTGTTCTATGCTATCTTCTGTACTTTCTTTTTCCTTTTTAAGCTTTTCTTCAGCTTCTTTAGCTTTTTCTGCGGATTTTTTATTTAATTCTTCATTTGACATAAATAACACTCCTTAATAGTGATTATATTTGTTGTATACCCTGACCATTTATTGTTAAACTTTTGCTAAGTCTATAGTCGTATTTAATGAAATATTAAAGACAAGTCGGGCTTCTTCATATATAATAACTTTTGAGGTGAACAGTATGTCTTTTCTTAAGAAACACACCGAGATTATTTTCAGTTATATCATCGGTTTCGTTTCACTTTTCACAGGTCTCATTGTTTTGATTAACTTGCCTTTAATTAAAGAGCTTAATCAAAAGGAAAAAGTTGATTTAAAGATTTTTTCGGTATGGGACTTCCTGAATGCATTTTTTAGTGAAATTATTAGAGTGATGAGTAGGTTTATAGGCGCTTTTCCTATTATAAGTGCTATAATCATTATCCTTTTTGGTGTCTTAGTCATCTTTATTGGCTACACATTATTTAGAACAACGAAGTATGATTATGATATTTCAATTTTTTATTTAATATTCGGAATCGTTTTCTTTATCATTACGATTTTATTAATGACGCAAGTTTATGGTTTCTGGGCAATTATTTTTATTTTCCCATTTGTCATTCATATTGGTTATATTGTATATAAAGATGAATTAAATCCAAACAATAGAAAGAATCATTATTTGTGGATTATACTGTCATATGGTATCAGTTACCTTATTACACAAATTTCTTTATACGGCAAAGTAGATGCTAATGAAATTGCACCTATTGATATTTTAAGTGTAAATACTTTCTTCATTATTATGTGGTTGTTAGGGCAAATGTCTATTTGGAACTTTTTATTCTTAAGACGTGCGCTACCATTAACAAAAGAAGAGTTAGGTGAAGAATATGATTTATCTAGAACATCAAAAGGCAATGTTTCAAATCAAACGAAAGTTCACTTAAAGCAACTTCAAGATAAGACAACAGAATATGCACGTAAGACTAGAAGAAGTGTCGATTTAGATAAAATTAGAAAGAAAAGAGACAAATTCAAAAACAAAGTTAAAAATATCATTAATATTGAAGAAGATGATATTCCAAATTGGATGCGTAAGCCAAAATGGGTAAAGCCAGTATTTGTAGAAATCTTTTGTGGTATTATTATTTTCTTATTTACCTTTATTGAATTTAACAATAGAAATTCGCTTTTTGTTTCTGGTGAGTGGAAAATATCTCAAACACAGTATGTCATTGAATGGGTTACATTGCTTATACTAATATTTATTATTATTGTGTATATTGCAACGACGTTGACACACTATTTACGCGGTAAATTTTATTATTTGCAACTGTTTATGATTAGTATTCTGTTCTTTAAATTACTTACAGAATTTATCAACATCATGATTCATGGATTACTATTATCCGTATTTATTACGCCAACATTAATCATTATGTTGATAGCAGTTATTGTAGCATTTAGTTTACAAGTTAGAGATGAGCCATAAATGATATATGATCGACCAACGAATGTCGTTCTGATAGTGGCTGGAATATGAATGCTAAAATAATAAAGGTCAGTATTTAAATACAAAGGCATAGCTCTAAGATGATTTCAAAATTGAAGAATTGTCTTAGAGCTTAGTTTATGTTAAATATCATATTTCTCCATTTTTCTATGGTACAGCTTGAGTCTACACAAGCTGGTAGTGCTTGAAATTTTTTGATAGGATCCTAGTTTTTAACTTGGCTTATTCTTTTAAGAACCTTGTTATCAATGAGTCTAGGATATCATTATGTTATAGGCTATGAACGCTATATTGGCAGTAGTTGACCAGATTGAAAATACCCTTATACCAGGCTTTTTTCAATCCTACGCAATCTTGCCGGGGTGGAACTAAAATTTCATTATGAATGCTGTCTTGCTCCAGAATAGTTTTAAAACATAACACACTCACGTATAATTTAATAAATGATTGCTAAATATAATTAAGAATAAACGCTTTACAAACTAAAATATAATGTATCAATTATAAAAATGGTAGTTTTGCCACGATTTGGATGGAAATTGCCATTTTTCTTTGATTAGAAACGATTTACAGGCCAATCTCTTTTTTATGATGATATCTATAAATTTGTTAATATAAAAGAAACAGTGATAAAGCCTAACATATTTTAATAAAGGAAGGCAGAGAACGTTTATGAAGACAGCTATTATAAATAAAGGGAAAGAACAGAAATATTTAAATCATTATCCTTTAGTAGATGAAGAAGATATTTATCGCCAGGATCATTTAAAAGAGGGCGATTTATTTCAGTTAACAACTGATCAAGGTCGTTATATTGCCACAGCATATGTAGGACGGCAACATAAAGGATTAGGATGGGTGTTAAGTTATAATCCAAGTGAAGAGATTACTACTTCATTTTTCACACAATTATTCACAGATGCTTTAGCTGAACGTGACTACTATTTTCATATTGATGGTACAAATGCATTTCGCTTGTTTAATGCAGAAGGAGATGGAATTGGTGGTTTAACGATTGATAATTATAACGGTCATTTACTTGTTCAATGGTATTCAAAAGGTATCTACAAATTTAAATTTGAAATTTTGCAAGCGATAGAAACAGTTATTCCTTACAAATCTATTTACGAAAAAATGAGATTTAAAGATGCTGATTATTCAGGTGGTTTCGTCAAAGGAGAAGCACCACAATTTCCGATAGTTATTGAAGAGAATTTTACATTTTACAATGTTGATTTAAATGATGGATTAATGACAGGAATATTTTTAGACCAAAAAGAAGTGCGTAAAAAGTTACGTGATCAATATGCTGAACAAAAAAATGTCCTTAATTTATTCAGCTATACAGGAGCTTTTTCAGTTATTGCAGCTAATCATGCACAATCAACGACAAGTGTTGATTTGGCTAATCGTTCTAGAGCTTTAACGGAAGAAAATTTTGGTCTTAACGGCATAGATCCTAAGACACAATTCATTTATGTAATGGATACATTTGATTTTTATAAATATGCACATAGACACAATCGCTTTTATGATACGATTGTGATTGATCCGCCAAGTTTTGCACGTAATAAAAAGAAAACTTTTTCCGTACAAAAAAATTATGATGAGCTCATAAATGGTGCATTAAGCGTTCTAGCGCCAAATGGTGTATTGTTATTATGCACAAACTCAAGTATCTTCTCATTAAAAGCATTTAAATCTGTCATTAAATCGACTTTAGAACAGGCGAATGTAGATTATGAAATTAAAGAAGTCATGGGTTTGCCGAAGGACTTTAAAACGCATCCGCATTATAAACCGTCTAAATATTTGAAAGCAGTTTTTATTCAAATCAAGAATTAAATTTAGTGAAGTGGGTATAATACCGTCATGACACAAAATGAAAGGTGATATTTCATGGGGATTAGACAAAATTTAAGTAATCGAATAACGACTAAAGTAGGTCAAAAAGTATTTAAAATAGAGGATATTAAAGAAAAAAATGCCATGCCAACGACACAGGATGAGTTAGCTAGATGTCGTGAAAGGGCAGAGGCAATCGTTAAAAGAAAATCTTTGATGTCTTCAACGGCTTCTGTTGTACCTATTCCTGGATTGGACTTTGGTGTAGATATTAAATTGATGCGCGATATTATTGAAGATGTAAACAAACTATATGGATTAGATCATAAACAAGTAAACACACTTGGAGATGATTTAAGAGAACGTATTTTTGCTGCGGCTGCTATTCAAGGTAGTCAATTCATCGGCAAAAAAGTATCAAGTGCTGTGCTTAAAATTGTTATTAAGGACATGGCTAAGCGAGCAGCTGCCAAACAAACGCGATGGTTTCCATTAGTAGGTCAAGCAATTTCAGCATCTATTAGTTATTATTTTATGAACAAATTGGGACAAGATCATATTGAAAAATGTGAAAAAGTAATCAAGGATATTATTTAAATGTAACTTTATGTAGTATAATCAACATATACAACAATATCTCACTATATACGAATTGAATTTATTAATATAATTTGGTAGTGTTATTGTATAAAAATACGTTAGATGACTGAAAAATGAATTTTCTAACTGTAAGAAGGAGACTTTTACTATGGAACAAAAATCATATGTAATTATTGATGAAACAGGAATTCATGCACGTCCAGCTACAATGTTAGTTCAGACTGCTTCTAAATTTGATTCAGATATTCAATTAGAATATAACGGTAAAAAAGTTAACTTAAAATCAATCATGGGTGTAATGAGCTTAGGTGTAGGTAAAGACGCAGAAATCACTATTTATGCAGATGGTAGCGATGAAGCGGATGCAATTCAATCAATCAGTGATGTCTTATCTAAAGAAGGTTTAACTGAATAATTATGTCTAACTTAATCAACGGCATTGCAGCTTCAGATGGGGTTGCTATTGCAAAAGCATATTTACTTGTTGAACCAGATTTATCATTCACCAATGAAAAAATCACTGATATAGATGCTGAAATCAATAAATTTAAAAATGCTGTAGAAGCATCTAAAATTGAATTGACTAAAATTAGAAATAATGCAGAAAAACAATTAGGTGCTGACAAAGCAGCTATTTTTGATGCGCATTTATTAGTCCTAGATGATCCTGAATTAATTCAACCAATTGAAGATAAAATCTCTAATGAGAAAGTGAATGCACCTCAAGCATTAAATGAAGTGACATCACAATTCATTACGATTTTTGAATCAATGGATAATGAATATATGAAAGAGCGTGCTGCAGATATTAGAGACGTATCTAAACGTTTACTTGCACATATTCTAGGCGTGGAATTACCTAACCCAAGTATTATTGATGAAAGTGTCGTTATTGTGGGGAATGACTTAACACCTTCAGATACTGCACAATTAAATAAAGACTTTGTTCAAGGATTTGTGACAAACATTGGCGGTAGAACAAGTCATTCAGCAATTATGAGTCGTTCACTTGAAATCCCTGCTGTCGTTGGTACAAAATCAATCACACACCAAGTTAAACAAGGAGATATGATTATTGTTGATGGTATAACTGGTGATGTTATTATTGATCCAACTGAAGATGAACTGATCGCATATCAACATAAACGTGAACGTTTCTTTGAAGATAAAAAAGAACTTCAAAAACTACGTGATGCTGAAACGGTTTCTTTAGATGGTATTCATGCTGAACTTGCAGCGAATATCGGTACGCCAGATGACTTGTATGGCGTTATTGAAAACGGTGCTGAAGGCATTGGCTTATATAGAACAGAATTTTTATATATGGGCAGAGATCAAATGCCAACTGAAGATGAGCAATTTGAAGCATATAAAAAAGTGCTTGAAACGATGAAAGATAAACGCGTCGTAGTCCGTACATTAGATATTGGTGGAGATAAAGAACTACCTTATCTTAATTTGCCTAAAGAAATGAACCCATTCTTAGGTTACCGTGCGATTCGATTGTGCTTAGATCAACCTGATATTTTCAGACCACAGTTGCGCGCTCTTTTACGTGCTTCAGCATATGGAAAATTAAATATTATGTTCCCAATGGTTGCTACTATTAATGAGTTTAGAGATGCCAAAGCGCTTCTTTTAGAAGAAAAAGAAAATCTAAAAAATGAAGGACATGACGTGTCAGATGATATCGAGCTCGGAATAATGGTAGAAATCCCATCAACAGCTGCATTAGCTGATATCTTTGCTAAAGAAGTTGATTTCTTCAGTATCGGTACTAATGATTTGATTCAATACACAATGGCTGCTGACCGCATGTCAGAACGTGTATCATACCTTTATCAACCATATAATCCAGCTATTTTACGTCTAGTGAAACAAGTGATTGAAGCTTCTCATAAAGAAGGTAAATGGACTGGTATGTGTGGCGAGATGGCTGGCGATGAAACAGCAATTCCATTATTACTTGGTTTAGGTTTAGATGAATTCTCTATGAGTGCAACATCTATCTTAAAAGCAAGACGTCAAATTAATGGATTAAGTAAAAATGAAATGACGGAATTAGCTAATAGAGCGATTAATTGTTCAACACAAGAACAAGTAAAAGAATTAGTTCACAATATAGCTCGATAAAATTTAATTTCACAATAAAGAAGAACCTTATTGGCAATTATTGTCAGTAAGGTTCTTCTTTTTATAAATAAAAACGATAGTCAGTGTCTAACTGATTATACTGTTATGTTGAATGCGTGATTAATTTTATCAATATCTACAGTATACATTGGTTCGTCATTAAGCAATATAAACGGTGTTGCAAACGCATCATAATCTAACATTTCCACACGATAAGCTTGATGCTTTATATGTTTTTCTTCAAAAGGAATTTGATGTTCATGTAAATAATTCTTAATAAAGGAACAAGGTGGACAATCGTCTTGTGTATAAAGTGTAATGTGTGCCATAAAGTTATCCTTTCATTTTTATACTGGATTTACTATATAAAAATAACGCTCAAAAATCAACTTATGAACAATATGTGAAAATAGGACAAAATGATTTTTTTATAGTGCATATATTTATATACTATATATCTAATTGTTTATACTATGAAATCAACGTGAGGGTGATATTAAGCATGAATTTAGTTAAAAAGAGATATGTATTATTAGCACCATATAACAATGAATTAAACACTATAGTGGCATGTAAGTGTCCTTGTAGTTTTACATATAATGTATTTAATTCTGTTCTAATGGAAAGAGGTGAGCAGTAATGGCATACACTGGGATAAGTATGCTGGTGCTTTGGATTTGTTTATTTTTTTATGTCATTGCTGCGGGTATTTATTTTGGAACAGGGTGCTTTGCTTTTTATATGCACATGTCTGGTGAAGAGAAGAAGTCAAAAGTACTTTATAAATTTATGATAAATCCCATTTGGGGCTTAATTAATATATGTTGCGTGTTTTGTTATGTAGGTATGATTGCTTTATTTCCATCAGCAATTCACTATTTGAATACAATGATTTTAATTCCTGGTTCAATAGCACTTATCTGTATAATCATCAGAGGTTGCAGTTATATTTTTATCAATAAAAGAGCTGACATAAGTCTACCATGGCTGTTGATATATTGTTTGTCTGGATTAGGAATTCCGGCTGCATTAGCATCTGTTCTCACTATATCAGAAGGCGGTTATATTGTAGAAGATGGCGCACACCTTGATTTGAATTGGGTACAACTGGCCATTAGTCCGTTTGCTTGGTCAGTAGTCTTTTTAGCCGTGATAACAGTGTTGTATATTTCAGCAGGTTTTTTGACATATTCTGCAGCAAAATTAAAAGATACACACGTATATTTAACTGTAAGAAAGTGGCTGTTGCTTTGGAGTATGCCAATGATTATGGTCTCATTATTTGTTTTTCTATCATTACGAATTCAAAATGCGAATCATTTTACCAATGCGATATATAATTATTGGTGGATGTTTACTTTAAGTTTACTATGTTTTATCATTGCGATGTCTCTAGCTTTGTTAAAAAAATACCATGGAATCGCAATGCTTATGATGATATTACAACTGTTTTTTGCTTTTTTCGGTTACGGGTTGAGTAAGTTACCTTATATTGTATATCCATTTGTTAAAATAACAGATACTACAGTTAGTGTTGCTACAGGATTAACACTTATGATTGTTATTATTTTAGGTTTACTTTTACTTATTCCATCGTTAATATTATTATTGAGATTAGCAACAGACAATAAAGGGATTGTCAAAAATCAGAAATAAAGATTGAGTGAGGATTGGGTTCTTATTATACCTATCCTCATTTCTATCATGATAGGAGTATACTTACTATGGATAAAGAGTACGTTGTGATTGGATTAGGACGTTTTGGGGGAAGTATTGTTAGAGAACTAAATGCACTTGATATGGATGTTATGGCGATTGACCACGATGAAGCTAGAGTTAATGAATATAGTGATATTGCAACACATGCGGTCATTGCTGACACTACGGATGAAGCAGTAATGAAAAGTTTAGGTATTCGAAACTTTGATCATGTCATCGTAGCCATAGGGGAAAATATTCAATCTAGTACCTTAACAACGTTGATATTAAAGGAACTAGGTGTTAAGAAAGTAACGGCTAAAGCCCAAAATGATTATCATGCTAAAATATTAAATAAAATTGGGGCAGATACGGTAGTACATCCAGAACGGGATATGGGACGACGTATTGCACATAATGTAGCAAGTGCCAGTGTGCTTGATTATTTAGAGTTATCTGATGAACATTCACTAGTTGAACTTAAGGCGAGTGAAAAGATGGCTGGACAGTCCATTGTCAATTTAGATATTCGAGCTCAATATGGAATCAATATCATTGCAATAAAGCGGGGTAAAGAAATTATTGTATCACCAGACCCAAATATCAATATTGAAATTGGCGATATTTTAATCATGATTGGACATGATAATGATTTAAATCGCTTTGAAAAGAAAATTGTTCGCTAAGAAATAATCTATTTTAAACATAAAAAGAGGCTGGGATATAAATCTCAGAAAAATAGCGCTCAGATGAGTTGAATTCAACTCATCTGAGCGCTTCTTTTTATTCAATACTTCGTATTGTTGGCTCGCTTTCTTAGGGGACAGCTTCAGCCTGTAGTCTTCAGCTCGTCCTGTTTCCTCAAGAGTCTCGCCAAAATACGTCGCATTTATATGTAATTTTACATCAACATACTTTAAAAAAATAAGGCACTTTCGTATCATTTAATAAATATCACTAAACTAAATTAACGAGGTACCTTATGTAAAAAGATTATAACGTGACGCAACTTACACTACCAATAGAAACTTCAATTCTTATTCCTGCAAATGATATTTCTCGATATGTAAATGAAATTGTTGAAACAATCCCAGATAATGAATTCGATGAATTCAAACACCATCGTGGGACTACATCTTATCCCCCTAAAATGATAACGAGCTGTATATTATCTAATACATAAGGGAAAAGCCAATTTCTATCAAATAATTTTAATAGAAATTGGCTTTTTTACATTGTTTAAGAACTTAATGTCTGAGACCCTTAGTATGGTCTAAATATCATTCTTCATTGACTTTCATAATCACAGGTAAAATCATTGGTTTGCGCGCTGTTTTTTCGTATAAATAAGGCTGCAATGTTTCAATGATAGATGATTTAATTTGATGCCATTGAATGTCTTTATTACTATTTAATTTGGAAATAACATCAGTTTTGATGCGACGTTGTGCATCGTATATCAATTGTCCAGATTCACGCATGTAGACGAAGCCACGTGAGATAATATCTGGTCCAGATAATAATTTGTTTGTTTTGAAATCAATGCTAACAACAATAATCACGAGACCTTCTTCAGAAAGAAGTTTACGGTCACGAATAACTACATTGCCAATATCACCAATACCACTACCATCAACCAAGACGTTACCGGATGGAATGCGACCAGCTTTACGTGCTGAATCATGCGTTAAAGCAAGTACATCACCAATGTCAAAAATAAAGACATTTTCTTCTGGTACACCGCAATCCACACCAGTTTGACCATGTGCTGTTAACATGCGGTACTCACCATGAATAGGTAAGAAGAACTTGGGTTGTATTAAGCGTAACATTAATTGTTGGTCACCTTGAGAACCATGTCCAGATGTATGGATATTAGATATTTTACTATGAATAACCTCTGCACCAGCTTTATATAATGCATTGATGGTTCTATTAATACTTTTAGTATTACCTGGTATAGGTGAGGAGCTAAATACAACTGTATCTTCTGGGATGATTTTAATTTGTTTGTGTGTACCATTAGCTATTCTTGATAATGCAGCCATTGGTTCACCTTGAGAACCTGTACATAAAATCAATAATTCATGTTTTGGAATATGATGAATTTTATTAGGTTCAACGAATGTTTCAGGTGGAGCTTTAATATAGCCTAACTCCATACCAATTTTAATATTATTTTCCATTGAACGACCAAATGTCACAATTTTACGGTTGTACTTAATTGCTGCTTCTACCGCTTGTTGGACACGATAAATATTTGAAGCGAATGTTGCAAAGATAATACGGCCTTTGCAATTTCTAAAAATCTTATCCACATTTTGGCCAACTTCACGTTCACTTAATGTGAAGTCCGGGACGAGCGCATTCGTAGAGTCTGATAACAGACACAATACGCCTTCTTTACCAAGTTGCGCCATCTTAGCGATATTTGCAGGCGCTCCTACAGGTGTAAAGTCAAATTTGAAGTCTCCCGTGTGAACAATTTTACCTTCAGGTGTGTCAACAATAACACCATATGCTTCGGGAATACTGTGTGTTGTTAGATAGAATGATACTTCAAAATGTTTAGATTTAATTACACTATCTTCTGTAATTTCAATCAATTCCGCATTTCTTAATAAATTGTGTTCATCTAATTTATTTCTAATTAAGCCTAGAGCTAATGGGCCACCATATATAGGCACATTAATTTGCTTCAATAGGTAGGGCACACCACCTATATGGTCTTCGTGACCATGTGTTATAAACAGACCGACAATTTTGTCTTGATTCTGTTCTAAATAAGTGTAATCGGGAATAACGTAATCAATACCCAATAAATTGTCATCTGGAAATTTTATTCCAGCATCGATAATGACAATTTCATCTTTGTACTCAACGGCGTAAGTATTTTTACCTACCTCTCCAAGACCGCCAAGTGCATATACACCTACTTCATTTTGATGTAATTGTTTCATTATTCAGCGTTCTCCACATTAAAATGTTCAGAATGTTCTTTTTCATATTCTAAATGTGCGCCCTCTAATTTTGTAATAAATTCGATGTTATAATTACGATCTTTTAAATAGCGTCTAACTTGTTCTTCTGTTTCGCCTTCAACATAAATAGTTTGAGTGTTTTCTCGTACGATAACCTCGTTTTTATTATGCTGATAAAATACTTTAAATATTGCCATGTTATCTATTTCCTCCTAATACGTTAACTTTTAAATGAATTTAAATAAGAACCTAGTACATACACAGGGTAGCTAAACTAAGTACCAATGTCCTGCTCGTTTTTTAATTAATGAAATAAAATGTCACAACATACAAGCCTTTTAATTGAAATTAAAATCTTACTGCCCGTTATGTTTTCTAGGGTATATTTCGTCGTTCATGTATTGAAATTAGTAAGTACTTTACTAAAATTCCAGTTATTCATTATTTTACATGAAGTAACGGAATAAATAAAGCAGTTTATAATATACTGATAATTATTATAAAAAAACTAAGCTTTATGACAAAAATGAACAGCTAGTATCTCGTTTTAAAGATACTAGCTGTGATGATGTTACCATGATATATTGATGACTATATAATATTGTAAATATACTGCTTAGCAGTTCCTAAATTATACTTCTATTGAATCAGGTAGTGGCGTTAAAGGGTGTTCGGCATCAATATGATCATAGAACATGATACCGTTTAAATGATCAATTTCATGTTGAACGACAATAGCAGGATATCCTTTTAATCTAAGTTTAACATCTTTACCATCAATGTCTTTAGCTTTCACTGTTACTCGGTAGTGTCTATGAACGAGACCAGGTATGTTTTTATCAACGCTTAGGCAACCTTCGCCAGTAGGTAAATACGCGTACTGAACACTATAGCTTACCACTTTAGGATTGACTAACATTAAATCGTAAGAACGACCATTTCCATCATCAGGTAAATAGACAGCAATCATTTTCTTTGAAATATCTATTTGAGGTGCTGCTAAGCCAACACCTGATCGTAAGCCATATCGATTAGCAATTTCATCGTCTTGACTATTAATTAAAAATTCACGCATAGATTTTAAAGTTTGTTTATCTTCATCAGACAGTGGAAAATCAACATCTTGAGCTTCGGCACGTAATGTTGGATGACCGTCTTTAATTATATCTTTCATAGTTAACATGAATATACACCTTCCTTTATTAATTATAATCTATTATATTGAATAGCATTTATTATACGCTATTTGATTTGATTTATAAAAATACTTTCTATATCATTACAATCATTACAGTGAGTATATCTCGGGAGGGACTATAAATGAAATTATATCGAGCTTTGGGTGTCTTGCTTGCATCCACTCTTTTGCTGGCCGGATGTACAACGGATAGAAAAGAAGTGAGAGCTTATGAAGATACGATACAACAAGCCTCTAGCAATGAACAAGTTATAAACTCAACTGGTCAAAAATTAAATGATTTAGAAAAGCAAAAGCAACAGTATTATAAAAAAATTGTAACTAATAATCCAGACACACGTGTTAAAGTTGCTGATAAGATGATTAGTAATATCAATGAAAGAAGCAAAGAATTTAATAAAGAAGTCAAAGCTATGAATGCTTCAAATAAAGAATTCAAAAAAGCAAGCAAGCATATTAATCAAATTAAAGATGATTCCAAAAGAAAAGAACTCAAGGAACTTGATGATGCACTCAAAGATAAATACAAAAAGCACGATGATTATGCCGCAGCATATCGTAATATTTTAGATAAAGAACGATCATACTTTAAATTGTTGAAACAAAAAACGGTTATGCAACAACAAGAAAAAGAAAAGGGAGAAGCAATTAACAAGGCTCAAAAAACATTTAAGCAAAAATTTGAAGCATACATAAAAGCGTTGAATAAGGTCAATAAAGAAAAAGGAGATATTGACAAAATAAGCGAATGATTTAACTAATACAGATTGTCTAAATGGACTAATACAGATGGATAATCTGTATTCTTTTTTAGTAACACAGAACTTTTCCAAATTGATTAACAGGTCTATTTATTTATGATACAATACAAATGGATAAAATGAATTTCTATTATATGGGAAAGGTATGGTGAATTGAATGGCTCCTAAGTTACAAGCCCAATTCGATGCAGTAAAAGTTTTAAATGAGACGCAATCGAAATTTGAAATGGTTCAAATTTTGGATGTAGATGGTAATGTCGTAAATGAAGACTTAGTACCTGATTTAACAGATGAACAACTTGTAGAATTGATGGAAAGAATGGTATGGACTCGAATTCTTGACCAACGTTCTATTTCATTAAATAGACAAGGACGTCTAGGTTTCTATGCGCCTACAGCAGGACAAGAAGCTTCACAATTAGCTTCACAATATGCTTTAGAAAAAGAAGACTTTATTTTACCTGGTTACCGTGATGTACCACAAATTATTTGGCACGGTTTACCATTAACTGAAGCATTCTTATTCTCAAGAGGTCACTTCAAAGGAAATCAATTCCCTGAAGGTGTAAATGCCTTTAGTCCACAAATTATTATCGGTGCGCAATACATTCAAACTGCTGGTGTCGCATTTGGTATTAAAAAACGTGGTAAAAAAGCAGTAGCGATTACTTACACAGGTGACGGTGGATCTTCACAAGGTGACTTCTATGAAGGTATAAACTTTGCTTCTGCTTATAAAGCGCCTGCAATTTTTGTAATTCAAAATAATAACTACGCGATTTCTACACCACGTAGTAAGCAAACAGCTGCCACTACATTGGCTCAAAAAGCAATTTCTGTAGGTATTCCTGGTATTCAAGTTGATGGAATGGATCCATTAGCAGTTTATCAAGCAACTAAAGAAGCACGTGATCGTGCAGTTGCAGGTGAAGGTCCTACTTTAATTGAAACAATGACATATCGTTATGGACCACATACAATGGCTGGTGACGACCCAACTCGTTACAGAACTTCAGATGAAGATGCAGAATGGGAGAAAAAAGATCCATTAGTACGTTTCAGAAAATTCCTTGAAAATAAAGGTTTATGGAATGAAGATAAAGAAAACGAAGTAATTGAACGTGCTAAAGATGATATTAAAAAAGCAATCAAAGAGGCAGACAAAGTTGAAAAACAAAAAGTTACTGACTTAATGGACATCATGTATGAAGAAATGCCTCAAAACTTAGCTGAACAATATGAAATTTACAAAGAGAAGGAGTCGAAATAAGCCATGGCACAAATGACAATGGTTCAAGCGATTAACAATGCGCTTAAAACTGAATTGCAAAATGACGAAAATGTTTTAATTTTCGGTGAAGACGTTGGTGTTAACGGCGGTGTATTCCGTGTTACTGAAGGTTTACAAAAAGAATTCGGTGAAGACCGTGTATTCGATACTCCATTAGCTGAATCAGGTATTGGTGGTTTGGCTCTTGGTTTAACTACTCAAGGATATCGTCCAGTTATGGAAATTCAATTCCTTGGCTTCGTTTTTGAAGTGTTTGACGAAGTTGCTGGACAAATCGCGCGTACTCGTTTCCGTTCAGGTGGTACAAAAACAGCTCCTGTAACTATTCGTACACCATTTGGTGGTGGGGTACATACGCCTGAGTTACACGCTGATAACTTAGAAGGTATTTTAGCTCAATCACCTGGTATTAAAGTAGTTATTCCTTCAGGCCCTTACGATGCAAAAGGTTTATTAATTTCATCTATTAGATCTAATGACCCAGTTGTTTATTTAGAACATATGAAATTATACCGTTCATTCCGTGAAGAGGTACCTGAAGAAGAATATACAATTGAAATTGGCAAAGCTAAAGTTGTTAAAGAAGGTACAGATATCACTTTAATCGCTTATGGTGCAATGGTTCAAGAATCCGTTAAAGCTGCTGAAGAACTTGAAAAAGATGGTCATTCAGTAGAAGTGATTGACTTACGTACTGTTCAGCCATTAGATATGGATACGCTAGTTGCTTCTGTTGAAAAAACAGGACGCGTTGTTGTTGTTCAAGAAGCACAACGTCAATCAGGTGTTGGCGCAAATGTTGCTGCTGAATTACAAGAAAGAGCAATTTTATCATTAGAAGCACCAATTGCACGTGTTGCTGCTGCTGATACAGTTTATCCATTCACTCAAGCTGAAAATGTTTGGTTACCAAACAAAAATGATATTGTTGAACAAGCAAAAGCAACATTAGAGTTCTAATAATTTGTTGTAAAAAATTGCAAGACTTACTTTTGAATAAATGATTTAGATGTGTAAAAATGAACTATGAGGTCGGGACAACTAAGGGTTTTGTATCATCTGGTAAAACGCATTAAAAAAGCTTTTCTAGTTGCATATTAAGCTGATGTCTCAACCTCATGTTATAAATTTAATGAAATAATTGAAAATGACATTATTAGGAGGACAAGAACGTGGCATTTGAATTTAGATTACCCGACATTGGTGAAGGTATCCACGAAGGTGAAATTGTAAAGTGGTTTGTTAAAGCCGGAGACACTATTGAAGAAGATGATGTGTTAGCTGAAGTTCAAAACGATAAATCCGTAGTTGAAATCCCTTCTCCAGTAAGCGGTACAATTGAAGAAGTGGTAGTAGACGAAGGAACTGTTGCAGTAGTAGGAGACGTCATCGTTAAAATTGATGCACCTGATGCTGAAGAAATGCAATTTAAAGGTCATGATGACGATTCATCAGCTAAAGAAGAGCCAGCTAAAGAAGAAGCTAAAGCTGAAACTGAAGAAGCGCCAGCAGCATCAGCTTCACAAGATGAAGAAGTAGACGAAAACAGAAAAATTAAAGCAATGCCTTCAGTTCGTAAATATGCACGTGAAAAAGGTGTTAATATTAAAGCGGTTGCTGGTTCAGGTAAAAATGGCCGTATCACAAAAGAAGACATTGACAACCACTTAAATGGTGGCGGTGCTCAAGCTGCATCTGCTTCTAATGAAAGTGCAGCTGCTTCAACTTCTGAAGAGACTTCTGCACCTCAAACTCAATCGGTTCCAGAAGGCGACTTCCCTGAAACAACTGAAAAAATCCCTGCAATGCGTAGAGCAATTGCTAAAGCAATGGTTAACTCTAAACACACTGCACCTCACGTAACATTAATGGATGAAATTGATGTTCAAGACTTATGGGATCACCGTAAAAAATTCAAAGAAATTGCAGCTGAACAAGGTATTAAATTAACATTCTTACCATATGTAGTTAAAGCACTTGTTTCTGCACTTAAAAAATATCCAGCACTTAATACTTCATTCAATGAAGAAGCTGGCGAAATTGTTCACAAACATTATTGGAATATTGGTATCGCAGCTGACACTGACAGAGGTTTATTAGTGCCAGTAGTTAAAAATGCAGATCGTAAATCTATCTTCCAAATTTCAGATGAAATTAACGAATTAGCTGTTAAAGCTCGCGACGGTAAATTAACTTCTGAAGAAATGAAAGGTGCTACATGTACTATCAGTAATATCGGTTCTGCTGGTGGACAATGGTTCACTCCAGTTATCAATCACCCAGAAGTAGCTATCTTAGGTATTGGCCGTATTGCACAAAAACCAATCGTTAAAGACGGCGAAATCGTTGCAGCTCCTGTATTAGCATTATCATTAAGCTTTGACCACAGACAAATTGATGGTGCAACTGGACAAAATGCAATGAACCATATTAAACGATTATTAAATAATCCAGAATTATTATTAATGGAGGGGTAAAACATGGTAGTTGGAGATTTCCCAATTGAAACAGATACTATTGTTATTGGAGCAGGCCCAGGTGGCTATGTTGCAGCAATTCGCGCAGCACAATTAGGACAAAAAGTTACAATCGTAGAAAAAGGTAACTTAGGTGGCGTATGCTTGAACGTTGGTTGTATTCCTTCAAAAGCATTATTACACGCTTCTCATCGCTTTGTTGAAGCACAACACTCTGAAAACTTAGGTGTAATCGCTGAAAGCGTATCACTTAAATTTGACAAAGTTCAAGAATTCAAACAATCAGTTGTAAACAAATTAACTGGTGGTGTTGAAGGCTTATTAAAAGGTAATAAAGTGGAAATTGTTAAAGGCGAAGCTTACTTCGTAGATAACAATAGCTTACGTGTTATGGATGAAAAAAGTGCTCAAACTTATAACTTCAAAAACGCTATTATCGCAACTGGTTCTAGACCAATAGAAATTCCTAACTTTGAATTTGGTAAACGTGTTATCGACTCAACTGGTGCGTTGAACTTACAAGAAGTTCCAGGTAAATTAGTTGTTGTTGGTGGCGGTTATATTGGTTCTGAACTTGGTACTGCATTTGCTAACTTCGGTTCTGAAGTTACAATCCTTGAAGGTGCGAAAGACATCTTAGGTGGATTTGAAAAACAAATGACACAACCTGTTAAAAAAGGCATGAAAGACAAAGGTATTGAGATCATTACTGAAGCAATGGCTAAAAATGCTGAAGAAACTGAAAATGGCGTTAAAGTTACTTATGAAGCTAAAGGTGAAGAACAAACAATCGAAGCTGATTACGTATTAGTAACTGTTGGCCGTCGTCCAAATACAGACGAATTAGGCTTAGAAGAATTAGGTCTTAAATTTGCTGATCGTGGATTATTAGAAGTAGACAAACAAAGCCGTACTTCTATCGACAATATTTATGCAATTGGTGATATCGTTCCTGGTTTACCACTTGCTCATAAAGCAAGCTATGAAGCTAAAGTAGCTGCTGAAGCTATCTCTGGACAAGCTTCAGAAGTTGATTATATTGGTATGCCTGCTGTATGCTTCACTGAACCAGAATTAGCTCAAGTTGGTTACACTGAAGCTCAAGCTAAAGAGGAAGGTTTAGAATACAAAGCTTCTAAATTCCCTTATGCAGCAAATGGCCGTGCGTTATCATTAGATGATACTACTGGTTTCGTTAAATTGATCACATTAAAAGAAGATGACACACTTATCGGTGCACAAGTTGCTGGTAATGGTGCTTCTGATATCATTTCTGAATTAGGTTTAGCTATTGAAGCAGGAATGAACGCTGAAGATATCGCATTAACAGTACATGCTCACCCAACATTAGGTGAAATGTCTATGGAAGCAGCTGAAAAAGCTATTGGATTACCAATCCACACTATGTAATAGTGATTTATAAATCGTTTAGAGCCTAAGACATCATTATGTTTTAGGCTCTAAGCTATATATTGGCGGCAGTTGACTGAATTGAAAACACGCTTATACTAAGTTTTTTCAATTTAAATCAACCTTGCCAGGGCGGGAATACGAATTCAAAATGAACTCTGTCCCGCTCTCTTTTTTGCTATATTACTTAAGGAGGTAAATTAATGGAATATCAATATCCTTTAGATATGGACTGGACACATGATGAAATGTTAAAGGTGATTGCCTTTTTTAATCAAATAGAGCGCTATTATGAGTCATCTGTGTTATCCGATCAAGTTATAGCGCACTATCGAAATTTTAAACAAATTGTACCTGGAAAAGCAGAAGAAAAACAAATATTTAAAGAATTCGAGCAAAACAGCGGTTACAACAGCTACCAAGTCATTAAAGAAGCAACAACACAAAATAAACCAACACACATACAACAAAAAAACAACACAAGAACATAGGGGCCCCAACACAGAGGCTTTCAAAACGAAAGCCAACGAACAACGCGAGTTGGGGTGGGGCCCCAACAAAAAGAAATGCAACAAGCATTTCCACGGACAAAGCAAGTTGGGGTGGCCCCAACTTGGAGAAGTTCGGTCAGAAACCCAACAAGCAAAACAAGCTGAGATAATACTAAGAATCTTATTATGCATTATTTTTTTCCATTCATAATTAAATAATTATAAAAAGTATTGCAACATGAGCTGTATTTTGTTATTTTTATTAAGCATTAAACAAAATGTTTAATATTACTAAACATGATACAGCTATTTTTAGGTGGTTACATAGATGGATATTGGAATGAAATTGAAAAATTTAAGGATGCTCAAAAATTTAACGCAGGAAGAATTAGCTGAACGTACTGACTTAACGAAGGGATATATTTCTCAAATTGAGAGTCAACATGCGTCTCCAAGTATGGAGACATTTCTAAATATATTAGAAGTTTTAGGTACGCGGCCAAGTGATTTTTTTCAGGAGAAAACTAAAGAAAAGGTGCTTTATACAGCTGAAGATCAAACAATTTATGATGAATATGACAAGGGCTATATTTTAAAATGGTTAGTCACAAATTCAAATGAGTATGACATGGAACCACTCATGCTTACGTTAAAGCCTGGTGCATCATATAAACATTTTCAGCCTTCTAATTCAGATACCTTTATTTATTGTTTAGAAGGGCAAATTACTTTGTCACTCGGGAACCAACTTTATCGTGCAAATGCAGAAGATGTACTTTATTTCAGGGCAAATGATGTCCATCAATTATGCAATAACAGCAAGCAGAACGTTACGATATTGATTGTAGCAACTGCATCATATTTATAAGGAGTTATGACGTTATGCAACCATTATTATCATTTAAATCAGTGAGTAAAGGCTATGATGATTTAAATATTCTTGACCATATGGACTTAGATATTGAATCAGGCTATTTCTATACTTTATTGGGTCCATCAGGATGTGGTAAGACGACTATTTTAAAGCTTATTGCGGGGTTCGAGACACCAGACAGTGGAGAGATTATTTATCAAAATCGTTCTATCGAAAATTTACCGGCTAATAAACGTAAGGTCAATACCGTTTTTCAAGATTATGCGTTATTCCCGCATCTCAATGTTTATGATAATATTGCTTTTGGTTTAAAGCTTAAGAAATTATCTAAAAAAGATATTGATCAAAAAGTGACAGATGCCTTGAAGTTAGTAAAGTTATCAGGTTACGAACAGCGCAGTATTAATGATATGAGTGGTGGTCAAAAACAACGTGTAGCTATAGCTCGAGCGATTGTTAATGAGCCAGAAATATTATTGTTAGATGAATCATTATCAGCCTTAGACTTAAAACTACGTACTGAAATGCAATATGAGCTCAGAGAATTACAATCACGATTGGGTATTACATTTATTTTTGTTACGCATGATCAAGAAGAAGCCTTAGCATTAAGTGACTACATTTTTGTGATGAAAGACGGTAAAATACAACAATTTGGTACACCAACAGATATTTATGATGAACCAGTGAATCGTTTTGTAGCTGATTTTATTGGCGAATCAAATATTGTAAATGGCACCATGGTCAAAGATTATGTAGTTAATATTTATGGGCAGGATTTTGATTGTGTTGATATGGGGATTCCTTCTGGTAAAAAGGTTGAAGTTGTGATTCGTCCAGAAGATATCTCTTTAATAGAAGCCGAAGCTGGTTTGTTTAAAGCTACAGTGGATTCTTTGCTCTTTAGAGGTGTGCATTATGAAATTTGTTGTGTAGATCGAAAGGGTTATGAATGGGTTATACAAACTACTAAAAAGGCGGATGTGGGTAGTGAAGTTGGTTTATATTTTGAACCAGAATCTATTCATATCATGGTTCCAGGAGAAACTGAAGAGGAATTTGATAAACGTATTGAAAGCTATGAGGATACTGATGATGAGTAATATTAAAAAGATACTATTAGTGCCTTATATATTATGGATGATTATCTTCATAATTTTGCCTGTATTATTGTTAATATATTTTTCATTTACCGATATAAATGGACATTTTAGTTTCACTAATTATCAACAAATATTTCAGTATAAGTATTTTGAAATGTTTTGGGACTCAATTCTTTATGCCGCATTAATTACTATGATCACGCTGTTCATCAGTTACCCAACTGCATATTTTATTAGAAACGCTAAAAATCCTAATTTCTGGTTATTAATACTTATTATTCCAACTTGGATTAATCTGTTATTAAAAACATATGCTTTTATTGGTTTGCTTAGTCACGATGGGCTGATTAATAAAGTACTTGGAATATTAAATGTTCCAAAAGTAGACATGCTATTTACATCAGCTGCCTTTTTAGTTGTAGCTAGTTATATTTATATTCCTTTTATGATATTGCCGATTTTCAACAGTATGAAATCAATACCTGTAAATCTAATTCAAGCATCTAGTGATTTAGGTGCAAACCCATTTACAACATTTAGAAAAGTGATATTGCCACTAACAAAAGAAGGTGTTTTGACAGGAGTACAAGTTACTTTTATTCCCTCATTATCGTTATTTATGATAACGCGATTAATTGCAGGTAACAAAGTAATCAACATAGGTACTTCTATTGAAGAACAGTTTTTAGTGATTCAAAATTATGGTATGGGAGCTACGATTGCAATCGTCTTAATTGTATTTATGGCACTCATCCTTATCATTACGAAATCTAACGATGAAAGAAGGTGACCAATGTGAAATGGTATGGCAAATTATATATAAGTATCTTATTGGTCATCTTATATGTCCCAATATTTTTTCTAATGTTTTATTCATTTAATTCTGGTGGAAATATGATACATTTTGAGCATTTTACGTTCGAACATTATCAAAGCTTATTTAAAAATGACAAACTCATGGCAATTATTTTTAATACAATAGCAGTAGCACTATTGGCTGCATCAATTTCAACTGTTATAGGAACATTTGGAGCGATAGCACTCTTCTATTTAAGACAGAAGAAACTTAAAGTAACATTATTGACATTAAACAATGTACTTATGGTGTCATCTGATGTAGTTATCGGTGCTTCATTTTTAATTATGTTTACTGCGCTTGGACATTTTACGGGAATCGGATTAGGTTTCGGTACTGTTTTAGCATCGCATATTGCGTTTTGTATTCCAATTGTAGTTATTGTTGTTTTACCACAACTTTATGAAATGAATCACAATATATTAAATGCTGCACGAGATTTAGGAGCAACAGAATCACAAATTTTAAGTCGCGTACTTATTCCAAATTTAATGCCTGCGATTATAGGTGGTTTTTTTATGGCTTTAACATATTCATTAGACGATTTTACGGTTAGCTTTTTTGTGACTGGGAATGGTTTTAGTGTCCTATCAGTTGAAGTCTATGCCATGGCTAGAAAAGGAATAAGTATGGAAGTAAATGCGATCTCAACACTGTTATTTGTTGTTATCGTCATTGGTATAGTTGGTTATTATGGTATCCAGCGTTCCTTAAAGCGTAAACCTAGATTGAAAAGAGGTATGCTACGATGAAACAGTTTCTTCAATTAGTTTGCGGCGCGCTGGTTATTGGATTACTTTGTCTAGGGATAAGTCATCTTTTTAGTGGACATGAAAAAGCAAAATCTGGCAAAAAAATATATGTTTATAATTGGGGAGAATACATTGATCCTGAATTGATTAAACAATTTGAAAATCAAACGGGGATAGAAGTTATATATGAAACGTTTGATTCTAACGAGGCGATGGAAGCCAAAATAAAAAATGGTGGTACTCGCTATGACGTTGCTTTTCCAAGTGAATATACGGTACAAAAATTAAAGCGTGCAAACTTACTTGTGCCATTGAATCATCATAAATTACCTAATATGCGAAATTTAGACCCAGATTATTTAGACAAGTCTTATGATAAGGGAAATCAATATTCTATTCCATATTTTTTTGGTACAGTGGGTATATTATACAATAAACAAGCATATCCAGACGCGTCATTTAATCATTGGTCTGATTTATATCAAGAACGATATCGTAATGATGTATTACTTGTCGATGGGGCGCGAGAAATTATAGGATTAAGTTTAAATAAATTAGGTTATAGTTTAAATGACACCAATTCACAACATTTACGACAAGCTGAACAAGATTTGAAAAAGCTAGGACCACAAGTTCGAGGCGTTGTTGGTGATGAAGTAACAATGATGTTGCAGCAAAATGAAGGTAACATCGCGGTAGTGTGGAGTGGTGTTGCTGCACCACTTGTGCAAGGAAGCGATAAGTATAATTACGTTGTTCCTAAAGAAGGCTCCAATCTATGGTTCGACAATATGGTGATACCAAGGACAGCTCAAAATAAAGAGGGCTCATATCAATTTATAAACTTCCTTTTAGATGCGGAAAATAGCAAGAAAAATACGGAATGGGTAGGCTATGCGACACCAAATAAAGCAGCACGTCAGTTACTACCTAATGAAATTAGAAACGATCATCGTTTCTATCCAACACAACAAGAACAAGCCCGCTTAGAAGTATATAAAGATCTTGGTCAGCGAACACTTGGGAATTATAATGAAAGCTTTTTGAATTTTAAAATGTCGTTAAAGTAGCATAAAATTGTAGTTATTTAAGTTAAAATTCGATATAATTATTTGATAAGGATGGTAAGGGAGTTGTAATAAATGTCAGGAGAACAGTATACTCAAATCAAACGGCCTGTAAGTCGTTTAACTGAAAAAATACTTGGATGGTTTAGCTGGATTTTCTTGTTGCTAATGACAATTATTACTATGTTTATTGCATTAGTTTCATTCAGTAATGATACGTCAATACAGAATTTAGAAGCCACATTAAATAACAATGATTTAATTCAACAAATATTAGGTAATAATGGTTTTAATACAACTCAGTTTGTAATTTGGTTACAAAACGGTATTTGGGCAGTGATAGTATATTTTATTATTTGTTTGCTCATCTCATTTTTAGCACTGATTTCAATGAATATTAGAATATTATCAGGAATATTATTTTTAGTTGCATCTGTTGTTACGCTACCACTCGTACTTTTATTTGTGACATTAATCATTCCTATTTTCTTCTTTATCATTGCTATTATGATGTTTGCAAGAAAGAATAAGGTAGAAATAGTACCTGCATATGGCTATCCTGGTTATGATGATAACTTTGATTATCGCTATAATGAGCCGGATTATCAACAACAGCCACCGATATATGATGATTATGAACGTCATCAGCCTAACGACGACATGGCATATCACATGCCACAAGAAACGAGCAATTCATCATTTAACGAAGATGATAAATACGATCAATATCCTAAACGTGCGATTATGAGCGACTATCAATCAACAGACGATGAAGATGAAACACCACAAGTACTCTCAAGACAGGCAAAATATCATAAGAATAAATATCAAGATGAATTTAGCGATGAAGGAGCTGCCCCATTTAATGAAGCAGTTGTCCAACAAGAACCGGTATTAGATAAAAAAGAGTTAAAAGCGCAACGCAAACAAGAAAAAGCTGAAATTAAAGCAAGAAAACGTGAAAAACGAAAAGCTTATAATCAGCGTATGAAAGAAAAACGTAAAAATCAGCCAAGCGCAGTAAATCAGCGACGTATGAACTATGAAGAGCGTAAACAAATATTTAATCATGAAAATAGTGCAAAAGATCAGCAAGAAAGTCATCTTGATGATTCAAAATAAACTATGAAGTAAAGCGCGGAGCATCAAGTCAATAAAGACTGATGTTCCGCTTTTTATTATTATAATGTATTCGCTTTTAACATATATTTTTAGTATGATAGATATTGAGTACAATAAGGGAGAGTTGCTATTTGAAGACAAAGAAAGAGCTGGTCATTGCATGGATAGCAAATGGTCTAAGTCTAATTTTTTTGCTTTTTAATATCTTATCCATGCTTTTAACAGATGAAAAGAATAATGTGAAAGAATATGAACAAATGGCGAAACAATTTGCTGGTAAAAACGTTACAGTAACCCCAGAGCTAATTCATTTTATTATGGTGTTTTTCATAGGCATTTTAGCATTTTCAACTATATTGGGAATCGCTGCGACAACATTGATAAAAAATCGTTCACTTATTGCAATATTTCTATTTATTTCTGCAGTTTTAATAGGACTATTTAGTATGAACATCATTGCAATGATTTTATGGTTAATCGTTATTGTGTTGTTGATTGTTAAAAGAAACCAATATAAAAATGATTCCGATTGGCATGCAGAACAATATAAACATGCAGAAAAGAAAGAAAATCCATATATCTATTAAATGAAAAGTTGAAGCATTACGTGTATATTAATAGCGTTTAAGACATAATTTATAAAATAAAAGCTCGTAAATGATTTTTCACAATCATCTACGAGCTTTTTTATCTTGATACTTCATATTGAATAGCTTGGTTCTCCTAGAAGAACGTTCATAACCAATCCCAAATGAAAGGGTTTGTAATCTTTCGCTTTGAAAAATTTTTACCGAGTCTCGGTCTTTAGCATGTCCTATAGATCGAGTTTTATTTTAAATTAGGAGCCATTTATATAAATTCTTTAAATGTTTCGATAATCAAATAAACATTTAATACACTTAAAACAATGATAAGTATCCATGAGCAATAATTAACCCATGATTTATTTACGAAAGGTCCCATTAGCTGTTTGTTACTTGTAGATAGCTGCAACGGTATAAGTGAAAACGGCAAGGCAATACTTAAAAATACTTGTGAAAATACTAGTAATTGTTCAATTTTCTCTTCATTACCTTTAAAAATGATGAGGCAAATAATAACTGGAATAACAGCAATTGCTCGAGTGACAAGACGTCTTAACCAGTTAGGTAATGAAATATTTAAAAAACCTTCCATAACAATTTGACCTGCTAATGTTCCTGTAATGGTCGAATTTTGACCTGAAGCTAACAAGGCAACAGCAAAAAGTGTACTCATGATAGCACCTAACGCAGCTCCAAGAATAGGTTGTGTCCGTAATGCATGGTATAAATCATAAAAGCCACCTAGTTGATCTTGGTTAACGCCATAAAATAGTGATGCACCTAATACTAATAATAAACAATTAACTACAAAGGCAACGGATAATTGTAGATTAGAATCAATTGTTGCATACTTAATTGCCTGTGCTTTTTCTTTTATAGAGTGTCTATCATATTGGCGTGATTGGACAATAGATGAATGTAGATACAAATTATGTGGCATAATTGTAGCTCCAACAATACCCAACGCGATATATAAAATTCCATGATTTGTAATGATTTCTTTATGAGGAACAAATCCTTCTAAAATAGCTGTTGTACTTGGAGAAGAGATAAATACCTCAAAGACAAAAATGGCTAATACAGTAAAAATTAATGTTCCAACAATGGCTTCGATTTTTCTAAAACCAAATTTCATTATAAATAGTAATAAAAATACATCACAGACTGTAATAATCGCGCCAACAATCAATGGGATGCCTAACAACAAATTTAGTGCGATGGCACTACCTATAACTTCTGCAATATCTGTTGCTATAATGGCAAGTTCTGCAATAATCCAGAAAATAATTGCCACTGGTTTTGAAAGATAATGTTTTGTCATTTGAGCTAAATCATGACTGGTCGCAATCCCTAGACGCAGTGTCATGCTTTGCAGTAGCATAGCAGATAAACTGGATATTAAGATAATAAATAATAAGGTATATCCAAATTGTGCTCCACCTTGCATTGAAGTAATCCAATTTCCGGGGTCCATATAACCAACAGCAACTAATAGGCCAGGGCCCAAAAATGCTAGAAATTTTTGGCTTGATGTACCATTTGAATCAAATTTAATCGTATTATTAATTTCATCTAAGCTTAGATGTTTAGGTTGATGTGTAGTGTCTCTCTTATTCATTCATAAAACTCCTTAATAGTAGATGTATAAATATTAACCTAAAATAAAAATTAGGTCAACCTAAACTTTTTTTATTATTAGAAAAAAATTATGCTTATTTAAGAAAATATATATTTTTTTGGTCAGTACGATAACACCTAGTTATAGTATCAACTATATCGGTTGAATGCATAAACAATAAAACGCAATTAAAAAACTGCCACTGACATTTGAAATGATTCATTGTCAGTGGCAAGGTTAGAATAATTATATGGCTAAAATTATGCGTAGAATTTAATAAATTCGTTAAATGTTTCTTCAACAAAATTTAGGAAAGCTCGATCGCTTTTTAAGCGTTTATCGTTTGGTGCAAGTGTACGTGAAACAAAGAATTCGCCTTTTTTCACATTTTTGACTCTATCAATTGCTTCATGTAATTCGTCGACGGATAAGTCTTTGATAAGTGGTTTATCAGGTTTCATGTGATCAAGGCAAATGCGATAATCTTCAGGTAAATGTGTTAACGTATCGAAGTGTTTATCAAATGTCTTAACACGTTGGGCTTTATCTTTAGTTTCGTGCATAACGCCATACATGATAAACAGATGGTCTTTAAATAGCCCAATTTGAAAATGAGGCAACATTTTATAACCACGTTTATTCGTTGCAAATGCTACCCATGTGTCTTTAGGTGGATTAACACTGCGACGTGCATGCTTTGCTACATGTGAATAAAATGTTTCACCTGTTTGAGATGTAAAATAATCAGCAAAATAATCTCCTAAAGCACGTAATTGAGGTCTAACATGCGCTTCTAGAGCTTCCATGCGTGCATCTAAACCGTCGACATCAAATGCTTTAAAATCTTTTTGTTTAAACGTATACTTAGTCATTGTTTAACTCCTTTATAATGGAATAAGGTTGTTACTATTGTAGCATAAGTCCACACTATTCGACTTCGAAGTTGATTATAGAAATAACGTTTAAAGATCTATTGAAAAGGAAAACAAAATTGTATTGTATATAACAATGTAGGTGGAATCATGTATAATGATAGATAATAGGAGATGGTACCGTGGCACTATATGATTTTGCGAAAAGTTTAATACTAGAAGCAGGCAATAATGTTAGATTAATGATGAAAGAAAAGTTAAGTATTGAAACGAAATCAAATCCGAATGATTTAGTAACTAATGTTGATAAAGCAACAGAAACATATATTTATGAGGCAATTCACTCCAACTATCCTGAACATAAGGTGATTGGAGAAGAAGGACATGGACATAACATCAGAAATATTGATGGAGTAGTATGGGTTGTCGATCCTATTGATGGCACGCTTAATTTTGTGCATCAACGTGAAAATTTTGCGATTTCTATTGGTATTTATTACAACGGAGAAGCCTATGCAGGATTTGTTTATGATGTTATGAAAGATGTTTTATATCATGCAAAAGTACATGAGGGAGCCTTTGAAAATAATCATCGTCTTGAAGCAATTGGTACATCAGAATTAAAATCAAGTTTAATTGGTATAAATCCTAACTGGGTAACAAAGCCTATCATTGGGCCGATTTTTCAGCCAGTTGTAAATCGTGCTAGAAGTTCCCGTGCATACGGGAGTGCTGCACTTGAAATTATTGCTGTAGCTAAAGGACAACTAGCAGCATACATTACACCAAGATTGCAACCTTGGGACTTTGCTGGCGGGTTAATTATACTAAATGAAGTTGGTGGCAAGGGAAGTAATTTGTTAGGAGAAACTTTAGAGATTACACATCCTGATTCTGTTTTAATGGCTAATCAAACAGTTTACGAAGAACTTCTTCAACAGTTCTTTTTACCACATCAACAAACTTTAACAGAATTACATGCTAAATATTACAAATAAAAGAGAGCGGAACAGAATGCATTATAAATTCGAAGTCCCGCCCCAGCATGGTTGACTAGGATTGAAAAAACTTGGTATAAGCGTATCTTTAATCCAGTCAACTACTGCCAATATAGAGTTCAGAGCCCAGAACAAGAATGATGTTCCAGGCTCTTCTAATATTCATCTGAAGTTTATAGCCAATGATTATTACGATATTTTTTCTTAAGTGTAAAGCCTATGCCAAATATTGCAATGAGTAATATAAGTGTTAAAATCATCATTGGAACACTTCCAGCACCAACACTGAAGCTAAATAGCACTAAAAATATAACAGCTAAGATTGATAATATCCAAAATATAGATTTTGATTTTTGTTTTTGATTTTGCATACCCCACCCCACCTTTTGCTTATCATTTCTTAATAGTATGATATAATAAAAAAGTTGTAATTAAAAGTGGGAGTTTACCTAAGAAAGGAAATAATAATATGACTAATAGAAGAGAAGATGTACGTAATATCGCAATTATTGCTCACGTCGATCATGGTAAAACGACATTAGTAGATGAATTACTTAAACAGTCGGGTATTTTTAGAGAGAATGAACATGTTGACGAGAGAGCGATGGACTCTAATGATTTAGAGAGAGAACGTGGTATTACAATTCTTGCCAAAAATACTGCAGTCGACTATAAAGGAACAAGAATTAACATCTTAGATACACCTGGACACGCTGATTTTGGCGGTGAAGTAGAGCGTATCATGAAAATGGTTGATGGTGTCGTTTTAGTAGTAGATGCGTATGAAGGTACGATGCCACAGACACGTTTTGTATTGAAAAAAGCATTAGAACAAAATTTAAAACCAGTTGTGGTTGTTAATAAAATTGACAAACCATCTGCTAGACCTGAAGGTGTAGTAGATGAAGTTCTAGATTTGTTTATCGAATTAGAAGCTAACGATGAGCAATTAGATTTCCCAGTAGTTTATGCTTCAGCTGTAAATGGTACAGCGAGTCTTGATGCTGAGAAACAAGATGAAAATATGCAATCACTATATGAAACAATTATTGATTATGTGCCAGCACCAATTGATAACAGTGATGAACCATTACAATTCCAAGTAGCATTATTGGATTATAATGATTACGTTGGCCGTATTGGTATTGGGCGAGTTTTCAGAGGGAAAATGCATGTAGGTGATAATGTTTCATTAATTAAATTAGATGGCAGTGTAAAAAATTTCCGTGTGACTAAAATATTTGGTTATTTCGGCTTAAAACGTGAGGAAATTGAAGAAGCGCAAGCCGGTGATTTAATTGCTGTTTCTGGTATGGAGGACATTAACGTAGGTGAAACGGTTACGCCAACGGATAATCAAGAAGCATTACCGGTGTTACGTATTGATGAGCCTACATTAGAAATGACATTTAAGGTGAATAATTCACCATTTGCTGGGCGTGAAGGAGATTTTGTGACAGCACGTCAAATTCAAGAACGTCTAGAACAACAGCTTGAAACAGATGTTTCCTTAAAAGTATCACCAACTGACTCTCCTGATACATGGATTGTTGCTGGTCGTGGAGAATTACATTTATCTATTTTAATTGAGAATATGAGACGTGAAGGGTTCGAGCTTCAAGTATCTAAACCACAAGTTATTTTAAGAGAAATTGATGGTGTATTAAGTGAACCATTTGAACGTGTTCAATGTGAAGTACCTTCTGAAAATGCAGGTGCTGTGATTGAATCATTAGGTGCACGTAAAGGCGAAATGGTTGATATGACAACAACGGATAATGGTTTAACGCGCTTAATCTTTATGGTTCCAGCACGTGGTATGATTGGTTACACAACTGAATTCATGTCTATGACACGTGGATACGGTATTATCAATCATACATTTGAAGAGTTTAGACCGCGAGTGAAAGCACAAATTGGTGGTCGTCGTAATGGTGCATTGATTTCAATGGATCAAGGTCAAGCAACAGCATATGCCATTATAGGTTTAGAAGATCGTGGTGTTAACTTCATGGAACCAGGTACTGAAGTATATGAAGGTATGATTGTTGGAGAACACAATCGTGAAAATGATTTAACTGTAAATATAACAAAAGCAAAACACCAAACAAACGTGCGATCTGCAACAAAAGATCAAACACAAACAATGAATCGTCCTAGAATTTTAACGTTGGAAGAAGCGTTAGAGTATATTAATGATGATGAATTAGTAGAGGTAACACCGCAAAGTATTCGTTTGAGAAAGAAAATTTTAAACAAAGCAGCACGCGAAAAAGAAGCAAAACGTGTAAAACAAATGATGCAAGATAACGAATAAAATAGATTAGTAAGTGATATAAAAAAGCTGATTGAAGTATTGACTTCAATCAGTTTTTTTAGTCTTTGCAGTTTTTTTATTCTTCTTGAGCGACTTTTTCGGCTGTTTGTGACAGCGTTTATCTGTTGCATTTCTTTGAGTCTCTTGTGTATAAGGTCGTTGTTTAGGTTTATCCAGTCGACTCTTACAATCATCGCACATAAACGTGCGTATAGGATTATTTTGTAATCGCTTAGCTTCAACGGTTGCTTCATCAATAAATACTTTGCGATCACAAATGATACATTGCACTTCACGCAAATTAAATCACCTCGATATGAGTTATATGCTTAAACTGGTAATCATATCCTTTATTTTGTATATAAACAAAACTATCAACAGCATTGTCTTCATAGAGACGTTTACCATCTTTAGCGAATTGGAAAAATAAATAGGGGAGTAAATCTAATGGAACATCGATAGCATCTTGGTTTTTATCAATTAAGCGAATCATTGTTGCATTATTATGCGGTTCAGCATTTTTGAAAAACGGAGTCATATTAATGACGAAAGAGTCCTCTAAGACGGCACGTTTTTTATATTTAATCTCAGAATTAAGTGTTGGTGGGTTTGTTTGACCTTCAAGTATGGCACGATTCCATTCTCTATTATCATCAAATTCAATGGGTTTAGATCCGTCAAAAACGCCTTGTTCAAGGTCAGAAATACTGACTTTACGATCATCAAAAATCCAAGTTGTACTATCCAATGTAATCGGATATTTAACTTCACCTGTTATCTGTATCATTATATGTTCCACTCCCTAAATTTAAACTACGATTTCATTTTAGCATAAATTTAAAATTTCCTTTACTGAAATTCACTTGCTTTTTGGTATGTAGTAAGATAAACTTTTTACATGAAGATATTTAAGGATAGGGGGAGTATGTGATGGCGAACCAAACTAATTTAAAAAGTGTGGCATATGAACAATTAAACAAAGATGCAGATAGAATATTACAACTTATCAAAGTTCAAATAGATAATTTAACGTTACCATCTTGCCCATTATATGAAGAAGTTCTCGATACTCAAATGTTTGGCCTACAAAAAGAAGTTGATTTTGCTGTTCAACTTGGGCTTGTTGATAAAGAAGATGGCAAAGATTTAATGTTAAGACTTGAGAAAGAACTTTCAAAATTACATGAAGCATTTACAGATGTTAAATAATAAATGGTTGTTTTTAATAACTTATATATAATTAAGTGTTGCGTACTAACAAGATACATACATGCGGGTTGATGACAAGTGACTGGAGTATTAATTGAACTTAATATTCTCAGTCACTTTTATGTTAAGTATGATGAATGTTGTGTTTGATTTTGTTTATGAGCTATAGTCAGTTAATATTTGAGAAATAGCTCGCTTGAAGTATATAATAGTTTAGAAAGATTTCTTTACATAATTTTAAAATATAAATTTTTCAGATGGAATAACTAGTTTAAAATTTAGAATTGGATGATCAACTTTATGAATAATTTTAAAAATTTAATGAGAAAGATTGGTAAAACATCTAAATTTATCGATTATCCATTATTAATAGCTTATGTGATATTGTGCCTGATTGGATTAGTTATGGTATATAGTGCAAGTATGGTTGCTGCCACTAAAGGAACGTTAACTGGTGGCGTCGAGGTAGCTGGTACGTATTTTTACGATCGACAATTACTCTATGTTATTTTGAGTTTTGCGATTGTGTTTGTCATTGCATTTTTGCTAAACGGCAAAATTTTGAAAAACCCTCAAGTGCAGGTAGGTATTATGGGGACAATCATACTATTACTACTTTTAACGCTCATTATTGGGAAGAACATTAATGGTTCAAAAAGTTGGATTAACCTCGGATTTATGAACTTACAAGCGTCAGAATTACTTAAAATTGCCATTATTATGTATATCCCTTTTATTATTGATAGGAAAATGCCTAGAGTAAAAAAAGATTTTACTTTAATATTTGCACCTGTGGGATTAGTTTTATTCTGTTTAGCGCTTGTCTTTTTACAGCGCGATGTTGGGCAAACATTATTGATTATTATTATATTTGGTTCGATATTGTTATATTCAGGTTTAGGCTTTGAAAAGTTTTTCAAAGGAAAGTTCTTTATCATCTTAACGGCTATTGCTGCAGCTTTTTTCATAGTATTACTTATAGTGGCATTATCAGGACATTTGCCTGGCTATTTACAAGCGCGTTTTAGTACATTAGTTGATCCGTTCGCATCATCGGCTGGAACGGGTTATCACATTTCTAACTCACTTATAGCTATAGGTAATGGAGGTCTATTTGGTCGAGGACTAGGCAACAGTGTGATGAAGTTAGGTTATTTACCTGAACCACATACCGATTTCATCTTTGCTATAATTTGTGAAGAATTAGGATTAGTCGGTGGTTTATTCGTTATAGGCTTATTATTTTTTATTGTCTATAGAGCTTTTATACTTGCAAATAAAACGACATCATATTTCAATAAACTTGTATGTGTTGGTGTAGCAAGCTATATTGGCAGTCAAACATTTGTTAATTTAGGAGGCATTTCTGCAACCATTCCATTGACAGGTGTGCCATTGCCATTTATTAGTTTTGGTGGTTCGTCAATGATTAGTTTAAGCATTGCACTTGGCTTATTGCTTATGATTGGTAAACAAATTAAGAAAGAAGATAAATTACGCAAACAACGTCAAAAAAGTATGCCAAAACGCATAATGTAGTAACATCTATCTTTATAGCTATTTGAATCATTTATCATCCAAGATGTTGCTACATAGAAGCCTCTGACAAGTTGAAGAAGTCAATTTCTACTGAAACTCAATAGAAATTGACTTCTTCATTATTTCTATCATTAAAGTACCATTAAGACAAAATACGAAGCCCTTCACCAAAACACTTAAAAGTGGGGCCCCAACAAAGAAGCTTTCGAAATGAAAGCCAACAGACAACGCAAGTTGGGGATGCTGAAGTCTGTCTTTATATGTCAAACTATCTTTAATGCTATTTTGGCGAGATGTATGTCCTAGCTGGTTTTAATCATTTATGATTATTTTACTAAGTTTTAGATATAGTATAGCAACAAATACTGAATGATGATAAAATTAAATTATGATATATAATAACTTTTACTTATTCGCTTATGGTCAGTTTAGTTTGTGTATTGTTAGCATATTTTCACAAAATATTAATGGCTTTTTAGCGTAAATTAAGATAAAATTTTATTATCTAATTAGTTAGAATTTTCAAATAATAAGAGGGGTGTCACTGCTTTGAAACACATTAAAAAGTTACTGGTTGCCAACCGCGGTGAAATAGCAATAAGAATTTTTAGAGCAGCAACTGAATTAAATATTAAAACGGTCGCAATTTATTCTAATGAGGATAAAAGTTCTTTACATAGATATAAAGCTGATGAGTCCTATTTAGTTGGTAAAGATTTGGGACCAGCCGAAAGTTATTTGAACATCGAACGCATTATAGCTGTAGCTAAAGAAGCTGGTGCAGATGCCATACATCCAGGGTATGGTTTTTTAAGTGAAAATGAACATTTTGCACATCGATGCCATGAAGAAGGCATTAAATTTATAGGACCTCATTTAGATCATTTAGATATGTTTGGGGATAAGGTTAAAGCAAGAACAACTGCAATAAATGCGGATTTACCTGTTATACCAGGGACAGATGGACCGATAGAAAACTTTGAAAGTGCTCGTGCATTTGCGGATGAGGCGGGCTATCCGTTAATGATTAAAGCCACAAGTGGTGGTGGCGGTAAAGGTATGCGTATCGTTAGGGAAGCGAACGAATTAGAAGATGCCTTTCATCGTGCTAAATCTGAAGCTGAAAAATCTTTTGGCAATAGTGAAGTATATATTGAAAGATACATTGATAATCCTAAACATATTGAAGTACAAGTTATTGGAGATGAATTTGGCAATATTGTGCATCTATATGAGCGTGATTGTTCAGTACAACGTCGCCATCAAAAAGTTGTTGAGGTAGCGCCATCTGTTGGTTTGTCAAAAGAATTGCGAGAGAAAATTTGTAATGCAGCTTTACAATTAATGACTAAAATCAAATATGTAAACGCCGGTACGGTGGAATTTTTAGTTTCAGGTGAAGACTTTTATTTTATTGAAGTCAATCCTCGTGTCCAAGTAGAACATACGATCACTGAAATGATTACAGGTATTGATATTGTTAAAACTCAAATATTAGTGGCTGATGGTGCAAGCTTATTTGGTGAGGAAATTGGTTTACCACAACAACAAGATATTCATACTTTAGGATATGCAATTCAATGCCGCATTACAACAGAAGATCCTACTAATGATTTTATGCCTGATTCAGGTACAATCATTGCTTATCGTTCAAGTGGTGGCTTTGGCGTTAGATTGGATGCTGGTGATGGATTCCAAGGTGCTGAAATTTCACCTTATTATGATTCATTGCTTGTCAAATTATCAACGCATGCCGTGACTTTTAAACAAGCAGAAGAAAAAATGGAACGATCATTACGTGAGATGCGTATCCGTGGTGTGAAAACGAATATTCCATTTTTGATTAATGTGATGAGAAATGAAAAATTTAGAAGCGGTGATTATACAACTAAATTTATTGAGGAAACACCTGAATTATTTGATATACAACCGACACTGGATAGGGGAACAAAAACACTTGAATACATTGGCAATGTTACAATCAATGGCTTCCCAAATGTTCAGCAAAGACCTAAACCAGATTATGAAACGACTTCTATACCACGTATTGCAAAGAAACAAATCAATAGTTTGTCTGGTACTAAACAATTGTTAGATCAGCATGGACCAAATCATGTTGCACAATGGGTGCGTCAACAAGATGATGTCTTAATTACTGATACCACTTTTAGAGATGCACATCAATCTCTCTTAGCTACGAGAGTACGTACAAAAGATTTAATGAATATTGCTTCAAAAACAGCTGAAGTCTTTAAAGATAGTTTTTCACTTGAAATGTGGGGTGGCGCAACCTTTGATGTTGCATATAATTTCCTTAAAGAAAACCCATGGGAGCGATTAGAACGTCTTCGTGAAGCAATTCCAAATGTATTATTCCAAATGTTGTTGCGTGCGTCGAATGCGGTGGGGTATAAGAATTACCCCGATAATGTTATCAAGAAATTTGTTGCTGAAAGCGCCAAAGCTGGGGTAGATGTCTTTAGAATTTTCGATTCATTAAATTGGGTTGATCAAATGAAGGTAGCCAATGAAGCGGTGCAAGAAGCAGGTAAGATTTCTGAAGGTACCATCTGTTATACAGGTGATATTTTAAATCCGGAGCGTTCTAATGTCTTTACGTTAGAATACTATGTAAATTTAGCTAAACAATTAGAACGTGAAGGTTTCCATATATTAGCGATTAAAGATATGGCAGGTTTGTTGAAACCTAAAGCAGCATATGAATTAATTGGCGAATTGCGCGCAGCTGTTGATATGCCTATTCATTTGCATACACATGATACAAGTGGCAACGGATTGTTGACATACAAAGAGGCAATTGATGCTGGGGTAGATATTATTGATACAGCAGTCGCATCAATGAGTGGTTTAACAAGTCAACCAAGCGCGAACTCTTTATATTATGCTTTAAATGGCTTTGATCGTAATATGCGTACTGATATCGCTGGACTTGAAACGTTGAGTTATTACTGGGGGCATGTGCGTGATTATTATATTGATTTTGAAAGTGATATTAAATCTCCAAATACTGAAATTTACCAACATGAAATGCCAGGTGGTCAATATTCAAATTTAAGTCAACAAGCTAAAAGTTTAGGTTTAGGAGAACGCTTTGACGAAGTTAAAGATATGTATCGCCGCGTTAACTTCTTATTTGGTGATATCGTTAAAGTTACGCCTTCATCAAAAGTTGTTGGGGATATGGCACTTTATATGGTTCAAAATGATTTGGACGAAGAAAGCGTGATTAGAGATGGTCATAAACTTGATTTTCCTGAATCAGTAGTTTCTTACTTTAAAGGGGAAATTGGACAACCAGTTAATGGTTTTAATAAGCAATTGCGGGATGTTATTTTAAAAGGTCAGCAGCCGTTAACCGCACGACCAGGTGAATATCTGGATGATGTAAACTTTGATACAGTGCGTAAAGAATTGGCTAATAAACAACAAGAAGAAGTGACTGATCAAGATTTAATTAGTTATGTATTGTACCCTAAAGTATACGAACAATATATAGCGACTAAAGAGCAATATGGTAATTTATCATTACTAGATACACCTACTTTCTTCTTTGGAATGCGTCATGGAGAAACAGTAGAAATTGAAATTGATACTGGTAAACGTTTGATTATTAAATTGGAAACGATTAGTGAGCCAGATGAAAATGGCAATCGTACAATCTATTTTGTGATGAATGGTCAAGCACGACGTATCTACATTAAAGATGAAAATGTTAAAACAAATGTGAATGTAAAACCTAAAGCAGACAAGACGAACCCAAGTCATATTGGTGCGCAAATGCCTGGATCTGTGACAGAAGTTAAAGTTGCTGTAGGAGATGAAGTTTCTGTAAATCAACCGTTATTAATAACTGAAGCTATGAAAATGGAAACAACAATACAAGCACCATTCAATGGTATAATTAAGCAAGTCACTGTGGCAAATGGTGATGCCATCGCTACTGGTGATCTGCTTATCGAAATTGAAAAAAAATAACATAATAATAAAGGCACAAAAAGGGTCTGGGACATACATCTCAGAAAAACAGCAGTAAGATCATTTTCAATTAGAAAATATCTTGCTGCTGTTCTCTATTTTCACAATACTTCGTATTGAATGGCTTCGCTTTCCTAGGGTGCCGTCTCAGCCACCCCAACTTGCTTTGTCCGTTGGCTTTCTTTTCGAAAGCCTATCTGTCGGGGCCCCACCACAACTTGCTTTGCTTGGTGAAATGCTTTTCGCATTTCTCTCTGTTGGGGCCCCTGTCTTCGACTGGCACTGCTCCTTCAGGAGTCTCGCCATAAATACTACGTATTAACATGTAATTCTACCTTTAAATGCTTAAAAAAATAAGGCACTTTCGTATAATTTAATAAAC